>JBBACM010000005.1:0-48410 GCA_041657045.1 Minisyncoccota bacterium | reverse complement strand
ACCACAATGATTTGGTTATATTCCAAAAAACATATGATTTAATCCTTTGGATATATCCAGTCGTTAATGGTTTTCCCAAAAGTCAGAGATTCGTATTGGGGCAGAAAATAGAAAAAACATCCTTATTGGAGGACATTTTCGTCTATCTATAGCTAAAGAGCTTGGCATAAAAGAAGTACCCGTAGTTTATATTAATGTCCCAGATATTGAAAAAGAAAAAGAAATCAACATTAGAATGAATAAAAATATAGGGGAATTTAATTTTGAACTTCTTAAAGATTTCGGTGAAGATTTCTTAATGGATGTAGGATTTTCCAGCGAAGAACTTGATCAAATATTCGAAATAGAAGATATCCCGGAAGAATTTGATTTAGAAAAAGAGCTTAAAAAGCTAGACATCCAAAAGGTAGAAATTGAAAAGGGTGATGTTTATCAATTAGGAGAAAATCGCTTATGTTGCGGAGACTCAACAGTAGAAGCTGATTTAATTAAACTAATGAACGGCGAAAAAGCAGATATGTGCCTGACTGACCCTCCATATATTCTCGATTATTTAAAAGGAAAAAAGAAAAAATAGCAAAATATTATTTATGGACAATTCGGAAAAATATAAATCAATTTTAGAATCATCCGCAAAGAAGGTTTCCGTTATCGCTGGTCCTGGCAGTGGGAAGACCAAGAATGTTTTAATTCCTATGGCTCAAAATTTAATAAAAAAAGGTGTAGACGAAAAAGAAATATTAATTTTAAGCTTTTCTAGACTTTCGGCGATAGACTTAAAGAATCGTGTCGAGGGTATTGGTAGCGAAATAAGAGCCTCGACAGTGCATTCTTTTTGTTTATCTTTTTTATTGAGCGAGGATGGTCACGATATAAGAAGTAGGATCGATTCTTTTTTGTTAGACTTTGAAAAGAAATTTTTATTTCATGATTTAAAGATAATTTTTCCAACCACAGACATAAGAAAGATGGAGAAAACATTTAACGAATTTTCGGCCGGATGGGCTATTAAGCCACACGATGAAGTTTTTGAAAAAAATGAAGACCAGAGAAAATTCAAAAGAGCTGTAATTTATTGGCTAGAGGAACATAAAGCATGTATGCTTGATGAAATTATCTATTTTGGTCTCGATTTGGCTAGAAAAAATCCTAGTTCACCACATATAGACAATGTTAAATATATTTTAATAGACGAATATCAAGATTTGAATCAGCTCGAACAAGAGTTTATATCTATCTTAGCTGATAATTTTGAATTATTGTTGGTTGTCGGAGATCCAGATCAATCTATTTATAGTTTTAAGTTTGCTTATCCATCAGGAATAGTAGATTTTTCAAATCAGGAAGATGTTGAAGATTATTTTCTAGATTATTGTGGCAGGTGTGCTAAGAAAATATTAGGAGTGGCTAATCAACTTCTTCTTCAAAATGATCCTGCTCGTAAGCAATTGCCTTTGTCTCTCCCTGGAAAAGAAGACGGAGAATTTACATTAAAATCTTTTAACGATCAAGAGGAAGAATTTGCTTATATTTATCAATCTATATTAACTCTCCTCGAAAAAGGAATTCAGCCTAAAGAAATAATGGTTTTATTTCCGCGCAAGAACTTAGGGTCAGAATTTTATAATTTTACAGAAAAAAACAATAGATTATTAAAAGAAGTTAATGAGGATGCTGAATTCTTATTTAGTAGTAATATTAAATTCAACAACAAAGAACAGGAGCAAATATTATTATTATCTTTACTGATAAATAAAGATTCTGTTTTGCACATACGAGCCTATTTAGGACTTAACGATGATAAAACCTATGCTAATGAAATAAAAGAGGTGAAAGATAAGTATGGCAATTTAAATGATTTTATTAATAATGTTAACCTCGATGATTTTCCTAGATCTAAAAGGAGAGTGAGAGAACTGTGCAATAGGGCAATTCATTTGAAAGAAATATTAGATTCTCTTGATAAATCTTTGCCGATAGGGGATATTATTGATAACTTATTTCCTTCTGGAGATGTAGATTTAGTCAATTTAAACTTAATGATGAAATCACTAGTTGAACCCGGTGACGATATAGATAATTTATACCGCAAATTTATTGATCAAATTAAAACCGTTCCAATCAAGGATGATGCCATTAGGATTATGAGCATAATGGGATCAAAAGGGCTAGACAGTGATCACGTTTTTATTTTGGGCTGTAATGCTGGTAATATTCCTGGAGAGAATAGATCGGATTATCTAAGTGATCAAGAGTATAAAAAAGAGCAAAGAAGATTATTGTATGTTGGTTTTACTAGAGCTAGAAAATCTTTAACTGTTACTTGGACTAAATATATTCCTTATGCCCAAGCATTAAGACAGCATACCGCAATAGCTGGGACCGTAACAAGAGGTGGGGAAAAATATTGTTGCGTAGCTATGTCAGAATTTTTACAAGACTTGAACTGTTAATGTTTTTTCTTTTTATTTCCCTTTAATTCTTTTCTAAATTCTTCTAGCTTTTCTTTAATATAGATTTTGTTTAGTTTATTTCTGTGTTTGTTATAAGACTTCCTTGCTGGGCTATATCTATCTGGATCTATAAGATGCGGATTTTCTTTTTTAAGGAAAATATACTCATAAGGCTTGCCGTCAGCATTAAGAACGATTCTTGCTTTCAGTATTCCTTGCCTTACTAATTTTCTTGCAGTTTGATGCTTAATGCCGAACTTATTCTCAAGAGACCAATTCAGATAATAGCTATCTTTTGCATCACAGACAAAACTAGGAACAGTTCCATCTTCAATTGCCTTTTGGCAAAGCAAGCATTTAGCTCCCCATTTATCATACCAACTTTCGTCTCCAGTAACCGCCCTTCCGCAAACACGACAATTATAGGTTTGTTTTTCTATATGAAATCCCTTAGGTTCTTTCTTTAGTCTTCTCTTTTTAATAGCTTCATCTTCCGCTATTTCTATAAGAGTTCCGACAAAACCGAGCAAACTTTGAGCTGCACCATAGGCTTCTTCGTCTGTATACTCATGGTTGTACTTCTCTTTAAACATCTTCTTGAACCCCTCTAGGTATTCCTTTGATGGTTCCATATGTTTATTAATTATACTTATTATTATGAGACACGAGACGCCTCCTTTTTATAGTGTCTCATTTGTCTCATTTTTCCTCAAGACTACCCGACCGGTTACCGGCGTGGTATACTAGAAACATAACTCAACTAACCCTTGTGGGGCTTGGAGCTGGAAGGTTCTAGACTCATGACGGGAGCAAATCCAAGGCCGACTATTAGTCGGTTTTTTGTTTTGTGATATAATAAATTTAATAAAATAATATTTAAAAATATGAAAATAAAGGAGCCACGATTTTTAATATTAGGACTAGTATCTTTTACAGTCGGTGCTTTAGTTATGCACATTATAGAAACTTTTTTTCATTAGAGATTGCGAATAAAAAGTTCCAAGTTCGTCCCACTTACCGAGCAAATTCAATACCGATTTTTGTCGGTTTTTTGATCCTTGACTTTATGTATAGCTATTATATAATTTTTTCAGAAAGAGATTGCTCTTTCACAGGAGAAGAAAATGGCTGATACACAGAGAGGAGATTTTCCTAATACGCCCTGTAGCGACTGTGGCGAACTTGGAACTACTTTTCAGCATACAGGAAGACTTGTGCCAGAAGGCGAAAAAGGAAATTTCTGTTTGTTTTGTTGGAAACAAAGAATGTTGATCGTTGACCGAAAGGAGTCGCCAAAGCCCTTGGGCATTAAACCGCCGGGAGTTCCGAAAGAATTCTCCGACAAGACCATAAAGGCGACAACTCAAACCGGTTCAATCTATGAGTTCGGTACTCCAAACAAAAAAGGGGAACGAACCGTCTTCTGTAGCACCAGAGACCTCGGGTTTGCTTACTGCAGGATACTATCTTTAATCGTCGGCGAAGACTTATGGCTTAAATCTGCCGACGGTGAAACCTCGGTACCACACTTCTGGGTAACTACGCGAGTTGTCTCAATAGAAGAATAATTTTTCAATAATTAATGGCTATCTCTAAGAGTTAGCTTTTTCTTTTCAAAAAGGCTTAATGCCTGGGGAATAAAAATGTCCCCCCAGCTTTGATGGAAGTTAATTTTAAGTCCTTTTTTATGATATAATAATTTAAAGATTAATAAATAACACATATGAATCAAAATAAAAAAGGATTTACTCCTATCGTTATCATTATAATATTAATAATCGTTATTCTGCTTGGATGGGCCGGCTATTGGATAATGACGCAAAACCAACCGCCTAATTTAATTAAGCAAAATTCTGTAATTGATCCGCGAAATGCGACCTATATAATTTTCGAAAAACAAGTTAGACTAGTAAACGGCATATCGGAGAAGGAAGGTGACCCTGGTTCGGCATCAAAAATAATAACCAAATACTTTGGAAACGAAGTAAAAGCTGATTTTAATGGTGACGGTATAGATGATATTGCTTTTATTTTAACTTGGAGTGGTGGAGGAAGTGGAACATTTTATTTCGTTTCCGCTGTTCTTAGTCAAGGAAATAGCTTTAAGGGCACAAATGCGATGCTCATCGGAGACCGAATTGCTCCACAAACAACCGAGTTCCAAAATGGAGAAATAATCGTTAACTATGCAGACCGAAAGCCCGGAGATTCAATGGCGGATATTCCTTCAGTCGGTGTCTCAAAATATTTTAAAATTATTAATGACACCATAGTAGAAGTTAAAAAATAAGTTCTAAGTTCGACCCACCAATTATTAAATTTAAGCCACCTTTTAATTAGGGTGGTTTTTTGTTAGGCTATGATTATAAGCATGGAATAAGGATAAAATCTATGGAATATAAAAAAGCAATGGGCATTTTATTAAAGATAATAGACAAATATTCTCTTGATGCTGAAGAAAAAAAAGCAATTTGGACTGCAATGGGCACTCTTGATTGCGGTTCGCTGGCCGAAAATAGATTAAAAGGCATAATAAAGGGACGAAAAGCCAAACAAAAAAATAATATTGAATAATTTAATGATAATAAACTATTCAAATACAATAGATTATTTGTTGAGAGGCCTTCGAGTTGAGGTATTAGAAAATTCTTTAATTAAAGAAGATAGCTTAGTTTTAGACGTCTGTTGCGGTACCGGCGACCAGGCCTTTTATTATGCTCAAAAAAGTAATAATGTTTTCGGGGTCGATATTGATTCCAATATGATAAGTTTGGCTCAAAAAAGAAAAAACAAAAAAGAAGATAATCCCACCTTTATAGTCGCGGATGCCAGGAAATTACCCTTTAAAGATAATTGTTTTGACCTGACATCAATATGTCTTGCTTTGCACGAAAAAGACGAAAAGTTAAGAAATCAAATAATTTATGAAATGAAAAGAGTGACTAAAAAGGGCGGGACAATAATGATTGTTGACTACAGCGCCCCACTACCAAATAGCCCTTTATCTTTATTTATTAAAGCTATAGAGTTTTTTGCCGGAAAAGATCATTTTGGTTGTTTCAATGATTATATTAAAACCGGGGGATTGGATAAAATATTGAATCAAAATCAATTAGAAGTAAGAGAAAAGTTATTTATTTCCAGGAGAATGATGGAATTAATTAAAATTGTAAATTAGCATCGATTTTTATTGTCATTTTTATTATCTTGTGTTAGCTTATTTATAAAACAATGAAATACGTTTTTCCATACCAAGAACAATTAGACAGAATAAAACGCTTAGAAGAAGACCTTCAACGCTTTTCAGTCTCTTCAGATGATAATTTTCATGGTGCCGTAGACGCTTTTACTTCATTTTTCATACAATGCTATCATTTGCGCGATTGGTTGGTCCAGAGCCGTTACAGCAGAAGAGATATCGACATCTTTATTTCTCAAAGCCCTTATTTGTCTCTTTGCAGGGATATGGCAAATAAGCAGAAACATAAGAATATAGATAAGTATGAGCCCCAGAATCATGTGATTGAACACAATGATTCAGGTATTTTAACTTCCATTTTTCGTTATTATGACCCTTTTAGGAAAGAAAACAGATTCGGCATTGACGTTCAGGAGTTCGGAACGCTTATAGATGTAATCGATTTAGCTGAAAAATGCATTGAAGGATGGGAGAGATTTTTATACATTTACTCTATTTAAAAATGATTTAATAATTGTCGATTTCCTTTTTAACCATACCTTGCTATAATGTCATTAAGATTAAAAATAAAAACCTATGAATAATAAACAAAAAGGAATCGCTTCTATCGCAATAATAGGATTAGTCGTTTTAGTTTTGTTGGCAGTCGCAGGAACCACCTATTTTTTATTGAATAATAAGCCACAGATTGCCTGCACTATGGAGGCGAAGATTTGTCCTGACGGATCCTCGGTTGGACGAACCGGTCCGAATTGCGAATTTGCAGCATGTCCGGTAGACGAAACTGCTGACTGGAAGGTTCAGACAAATACCCAATATGGATTTGGATTTAAATATCCGTCTGATTTTTTTAATTCAAATCAGGAACCAAAAATATTAGTCGGGGATTGTAATTACAGCGTTTTTCCCGATAAGTGTCCCAGCATAAACGATATAGTTACAAAAGACTTAGTATCACTAGGCGGTGATATCAAGATAATCAAAAGCAACCTTTCTTCAACAAATTATTGGAAGAATCCTGAAGGAGAAAAATCGACTGTAAACAACACTACATATTGCTTATATCAAACAGAAGATGCGGCAACGGGCCATGTTTATAATAGTTATTATTATGTCACTGTTAAAAACAATAAATGTCTTGTCGTAAATTTGAATACAAGTACGACAAACTGCGACTTTTATTTACCAATTGAGCAGGGGAATGCAGAACAGCAACAAAATTATGATAATTGTTTGACTACAAATCAAAATCAGCCGATAATAATGAAAAAAATAATCTCCACTTTTAAATTTACAAATTAAAAATTTTAATTCAATATAAGGAAGCGATTTTATGAAATTTGAGCAATTTCCAGAAGAACAAAAAACAGAAGAAGAAAAAGATAAAGAGAATGCTGAAAATCTACAGCTAAAATTAGAAAAAATTAAAAGTTTTGAGGCTTCTGGCGATATCATAGCCGACTTTAATCATTTATTAGATTTAATGGGAAGAGATAAGAGCCAAAGAGCCGATGTTGACGAAGATCCTATTTTAGTTAAAATTAGGGTTCAAAACACAAGAGACGTATGGCAAGAAATACTTATGGACCCGGACGAGCTGAAGGATGCTAATGAAGCAAAAAAACTTCTATATATTGATGTCCCTAATGCCGAGATTGATGCTCTTGATAAAATTATTAATTCTTATTCAGACAAATTTTTCGAGAGAAACGAAAAGAGAAATAAATTTGAGAGCGAGTATTTAGAATAAAAACATAGGGCTTGCCCCATGCGGAGTAATAATTAAAAAACGCATTGCATTGCAAGGCGTTTTTTATAATACAAAATGTTTAATTAGGTTGGCTTAAAACTTCTTTTATTTTTTTCTCCGCCGATAAAGTGTATATATCAATAATATGTTGCATATTTTTTTCGAGATAATCTGCTTTTACATCCTTATTGTTATCTTTATATTCAGCGATATTTGCATTAAGTTCAGCAATTATCTCTTGTATTCTTCTAATGTTTTCTGTTGCCCTTTCTGGAGTTGTTTCTTTTTCTACCATATTATTACTGGTAGTTGCTTCCGGTTTTATTTCGGGAATATTAGTATCTCCCGGCAAGTTTTCTTCTGCTGGTATTTCTAAATTCATATTATTTTATTTTTATTATTTTGTTACTAATTTAATCATGCCGTTAATATATGTCAAGTTCTCGCATTATTTCTCAGTAATGATTATAAACGAGGGTTCCTGGATTAGTTTTTGAGGAAAAAACAGACTCTTTTCCCGGTTCTAATTTAGGATTTGCTTTGTCGAAAATAAAGGCAGCATCGCCCTGTGTTATATTAGTGCATCCGGAGCTTTGTTCGGTGCTGAATTTATCGTGCCAATAAGTTCCGTGTATGGCATATGAGCCTTCGTAGTATAAAACGTGGGGCACATCGAGTAGGTCATACTTATAGGTATAGAGCGGGGGTCCGCCCTTCATTTCGGTTTTTGTCAGCTTATACCAAACTCTGAAAGTTCCTTCAATCGTCGGGTAATCTTTTTTACCGGGGGAGACATAGGTAGAAAAAACAGGTTTATCATATTCAAACAAGGTCAGTATTTTTTTTGTTAAATCAACATCAATCCAATTTTCTCCCTGCTTGACATCTTGAGGAATAGTAAATTTTTGAGGGGGTGTCGGTTGAATCATCGGGGTAACATATTCGGAAAAGACGAAAGAATTGGGATATCGTCCTCCATCAACCTCATACCAAACATAATTATCATTAATGGTTTCTCCGGTAACTTCTTTTAAAACTTTGACCCTGTTTATAGAAGAAAAGGTTCCTATTTTTTCAGACGATGTGCTGGGCCCTTTCCTGACAGAAATTCCATCAGTATTAATTTCTCCCCACCATCCCAAATATTTAAACCTGTCGCTTCCTAAAATTGCCTGACTCGGTATTTGTCCTTCAAATTCCCAATTGCTTACGGTGGTCCTGTTCTGGCTATCGGTAATTATTGCGGTTACCTTATATTGTTCGTCTTTTATAATATTTTCATTGAATTCAAATAAGTACTGATTAGGGGAGACTTCTGTAGTTGAAAACTCTATAGGATTATCTTGGAATAAAACAGTAGCCTTATTTAGGGGGTCTTTCAGTAAAGCCGAGAATTTTATTTTTCTTAAAGCCGGATAGGTGATAGAGTTATCGGCTGGTTTTTGATCTAAAATTTTGGGGAAATCTTGGTTACCATCTTTTAAAATAATAGTTGCGGTTGAGCCGTTTTGGCTGATTTCTGCCGGCAGAAAGGCGCCACTTCTTTTTATATCAATTACAAAATTATTATTTTTCTGATAATAATCTATTGTTTTGATAAGCGGGTTATTAACGACGTCATTATAATTAAACTGAGCTTCTACAGAAACAACATTTTTGAAAGTAATTTCGGTTTTTCCCTGGTCGGGGAATTCTTGAATTGAATAGCCGGGAATTTTATTTATTTTTTCTCCATCCGAAGTAAAATCAAAACTAATTTGGGAACAAATTTTTTCTTGATAATTGCAAGACAAAGAAGTCACGGAATATTCTCTGGCGTGTGGCAGTATTTTTTTAATTAAGTCCTTATTAAATAAAAAAATAGAAGAGATAGCTCCGATTATTAAGATTGCTAAAATAATAAATTTAAATTTCTTCATTTTTATTATTATATCCTAAATAAGCCCTTATTAAAAGGGGTTATAACCCTTATATTGATTTTTGATTTATGGTATAATAATTTAAGCTTTTGATGAGCATAAATAAAAAAAAGAATTCTAAACATGAAAATAAGCTTTATTATTCCATCCCACAATGAGGAGAAATATATCGGTCAGTGCCTGGAGAGCATTTTTAAGGAAGTTAAGGGTTCCGGGCATGATTATGAAATTATCGTTGTTAACAATGCAAGCGCGGACAATACAAGAATAGAGGCAGAAAAATTCAGCGGAGTAAAGGTTTTGGACGAATTAAGAAAGGGTACAAATTTTGCCAGACAAAAAGGGCTAGATAATGCCCAGGGTGATTATTTGGCCTATTTAGATGCTGATACAAAGCTTCCTTCCGGCTGGATTGATTATGCGGAAAAAGCTTTTCAAAAAGATCCAGGAATGGTTTCTTTAAGCGGGCCCTATAAATATTACGATATCCCTAAATTAAAAGGCAAAATTTTAGATGCGCTTTGGCAGACAACCGCACCCGTAAGCTATAAGATTATAGGTTACATGGTTTTGGGTGGCAATTTCATTGTTAAGAAAGAAGCACTTTTAGCCGCTGGCGGTTTTGATACTAATATTAAATTCTACGGAGACGATATGGATACCGCCAAGCGTTTGAGTAAAGTCGGCAAGGCAGTATTTGATATGAATTTTTATAATTACAGTTCTTGCAGGAGATTTTTAAACCAGGGAGTGATAAGCCTTTCTTTGAAATACGCAATTAATTTAATTTGGGTAATTCTATTTAATAAGCCTTTTAATAAAAGCGGAACTATATGAGCGCAAAACTTAAAGCATATTTTTTTACTGTTCTTTTCAGTGTTATCGGCAGCATCATGATTTGGAAAAATTTTAATCTGGCGGCTGTTCCCCTGATTTTGTTTTATGTCATTTTGATAATCAATAGTTTTTTTTCTATAGAATTTTTTTCTAAAATTACTCCGGACAATAATGAGCAAAAGGTAATTGATTTATCAATGGTGGCTATCTATCTGATTTTAATCTTAAATCTTGGTAATGAATTTAGATATCTACTATCATCGGCTGTCCTTTTTGTTGTGGCCACTTTAAAATATGTTTTATTATTAGGAACAGTAGATATTAAAATATTAAAAAGAAAGATTATTATAGATCTTTTTGGCGGCATAGCGTGCATCTTGGCCTTGGTGGGCTCCCTTGCTGGCTACGGAGAGGTGACAAATTGGATTTGGGCTTTAGTATTTTTATTCGCTAATGTTTACCTTTTAGTTATTAAGCCTATGTATAGATTGTAGAGAAATACGGAAGCACGGTTTCTGATAGGCAAAAGATACCCCGAAGAGGGTATTTTTGTAAAATAAGCAAAAAAGAGCCTGTGCATAACTTTTATTTTTCAAAAACATTATTTATGTTAATATAAGGGTAGTGATAATAGGCTAAAATAATAATAAATAACGCAATATGAATAAAAAAATATTTGGGTTTTTAATGGGAATTTCTTTGTTCTTTTGCTTTTTTGCCGTATCATTTGTTTCGGCAGACATGAATCAATATAATGATGTGAGGGCTGTTTTAATTAGAATTTTACAAGATTTGTTAGCGAATAACAGCGCTTACTTAGCGGCTCCCATACAAAACTATAATTATAATAATGGTTATAATAACAACTACAATTGTACCGGGAATTGTCCTTACGTCTTTGCTGGAAGTAATAAAACAATCCAACCTGGTCAAAGTGTTTATCTTGATGCAACCGTTTACAATCAAAATGGCAGCTATCCTTTGACATATTCATGGACTTGTACCGGCGGTTCACTGTCTAGTTATAATATTTTAAATCCAACCTACTACGCTCCCAATGTTTCTAACAGTGCGACCTATTTATGTACCTTGACCGTTTCCAATTATCAGGGCAGTAGTTCCAGCGGGGTCAGTATTTTCGTTACGGGTAGTGGATATAATTATTATTGTAATGGCTATAATTGTAATAATACCGGCTATCCTTCGGTTTCCGCAGGTAATAAAAAAAGCGTTCAATCAGGGCAAAGTGTTTATCTTGATGCAACCGTTTACAATCAAAATGGCAGCTATCCTTTGACATATTCATGGACTTGTACCGGCGGCTCACTGTCTAACTACAATATTTTAAACCCAACCTACTACGCACCCAATATTACTTACGATACAAATTATGTGTGTACTTTAACCGCTTCTAGCTATCAGGGTAGCAGTTCCAGCGGGGTCACCATTTCGGTTATAGGAAATGGTTACAATAATAATTATTATTATAATTATAATAATGGTTATTACAATAGTGGCTATTACAATTATAACAGCTATTACAATAGTAATAATGGTTATAATGATTGTGCTGCTTACGGTTACAACTGTTCGTATTAAAAATTAAGATAGTTAAAATTAGAAAGATTGTGTGCGACAAAATTATTTTGGTTTTTTTGGTGTTATATTAAGAAAATGTGGAAAACCCTATTGCAATAATTGAAGTTGTGCAGTATTATTATAGTAGTCAGATTGATTAAGTATATTTTATTCTTAATCTTTTTTACAAAATAATAAATTTATGGATTACGTAAAAAGTAAAATAAATTACGTTCACATTATCTCACCAGAGAATAATCAACGTTTGTCGGTTTTTTTATCAGGTAAAAATTTGAATGAGGACACTCTTAAAAAGGTGTTTTTTTGTCTTTAAAAGGTCGAATAAATTTATTAATAAAAATATGAAAAATAATAAAATTAAAGCAGATGAAATATCGGAGTCCAAAAAAATCGCTTTGCATTACATGAAAACGTTAGTGGATGTTGCTAGGGAATCTTTTTTAATTCTTGATGCCGATCTCAGGGTTCTTTCTGCGAACCCGATTTTTTATGAAAGTTTTCTGGTTTCACCAAAGCAAACAGAAAATAAGCTTATTTATAAACTAGGAAATGGTCAATGGAATATCAAGAAACTTAAGGGTTTGCTAGAAAAGGTTTTGCCTGAGAAAAAGATTATAAAGAATTACGAAGTTACGCACGTTTTTGAAGTAGTCGGAGAAAGAACAATATTACTTAATGCTAAACAGGTAGATCAGGTAAAATTGATTATTATAGCCATGGAAGATATTACAGAGAGAAAGCAGCTTGAGAAAAAACTGGTTAATTATACTCAGGAGCTTGAAATAAAAGTTTCCAAGAGGACGGAGGAGCTTGCGCGTCGAGTGAAAGAATTAGAGTTAATAAATAAAAGTATGGTTGGAAGAGAGTTAAAAATGGTTGAACTTAAAAAAGAAATTGAAAGATGTAATAGGCAACTCAAAAATGGAAACGGTAATCATAAAAATGGCCGACAAAAATGAAGCATAAAGTTTCCGGTCTTTTTTATAAAGAACTTTTTGACAATATGGTTGACGGATTAGTTTACTGTCAGATGGTTTTTGATTTGCGGGGAAATCCATTCGATTTTATTTGTTTAAAAATTAACAAAAACTTTGAAAAAATAACAGGATTGAAAAAAGTTATAGGCAAAAAAGCTACAGAATTAATTCCGGAAATTAAAACATCTAATCATGAATTAATTGATATTTGCGGTCAGGTATCTTTGACCGGAGAATCGAAAAGCTTTGAGATATATATTAAACCGCTATCAAGGTGGTTTTTTATTTCGGCTTACAGTCCTCAAAAGAATTTTTTTGTCGCCATATTCCAAAATATTACTAATCGGAAGAAAATAGAAAAGGATTTAGAAAATGCGAATACAGCCGCCCTAAACGTTTTTGAAGATCTTCAGGCCGAGAAAGAAGCTCTTGCTCGTGCCAAAGCAAAAGACGAAGCTTTATTGGAAAGTATTGGAGAGGGGGTGGTTGCGACCGACATCTTTGTTTCAAATGATGGGAAGGCTCATCTTAATCTTATCACCTGTGGAGGGTTTTTAGACGAAGTTTCTAAGAGTTATCCTAAAAGATTAGTGGTGTTCGCAGATGCGGAATAATGAGTTATATTATAAATAAGAAAAGTTAATAATAATTTAATAAAATGAAAAAGAAAACAATGGGAAGTGGTTCGCGTGCAGTAAAATTAGCCGTTATAGGTACGAGTCTTGCCGGTATTGCGGCAACAGCTTATTTTTTCTTCGGACCAAAAGGAAAGAAAAATCAGAAGCATGCCAAAGCTTGGGCTATTAAAATGAAAGGTGATGTTGTAGAAAAGCTTGAAAGGGCTCGTGATATTAGCGAACCTGTGTATCATGAAATTATTGATTCCGTAGCCGCAGAGTACGAAAAAGGAATGAAGGCTAGTCGTGGAGAAATAAAAGCGTTATCGCAGGATTTAAAAAAACACTGGAAGACAATTAGTAAGTCGGCCAAAGCCGTAAAGGAGGATATGATAAAGGGGGCGAAAAGAGTAGCAAAAAAGGCGGGACGATAAATTCTTATATTAATTAAAATGGGAACCGACAAAAAAATAAAGATAGAAAAGGATGGTCCATACCATGTTTCTGGTAATATTCCGCTGGAAAAAGAATTTGTTGTGCCCGACAGCAACAATGATCCATTGAGCTGGAAAAAAGGGGAAAAATACAAAACAGAAGGAGAATATCGCCTTTGCCGTTGTGGGAATTCGCACAATAAACCTTTTTGCGACGGGACTCATCAAAAGATAGAATTTGACGGAACTGAAACTGCAAGTAAAGAAAGTTACGAAAAGCAGGCTGAAAAGATTTCCGGACCGGAAATGGACTTAATGGATGCGCCTAATTTATGTGCCGGTTCTAGATTTTGTCATCGACAAGGAGGAACTTGGGAATTAACTAAAAGGTCAAACAATCCAAAGGCAAAAGAAACTGCCATTGAAGAGGCTTGCAATTGTCCTTCTGGAAGATTGACGGCGGTTGATAAAAAAACCGGCAAGTCAATTGAGCCAGAATTTTCTCCTGCAATCAGCGCTATCGAAGACGTTCCCGCACAAGTAAGCGGACCTTTATGGGTGAAAGGAGGAATTCTAATAGAGTCCAGTGACGGTTCAATCTATGAGTCAAGAAACAGGCAAACAATCTGTCGGTGCGGAAAGTCTTGCAACAAGCCTTTTTGTGATGGAAGTCATTTAAAATGACTTTAACATTATGAAACCCAAAACTTTTTTAATAGCTCAAAATGTGGATATATATTCCGGAGACGGGAAGAACCAATTTGCTCGAACAGGAGAATTGGGATTTTATCATTTGAAAAAAGCAGGAGTAACAGGCGTAATTTTAGGTCACTCTGAGGTAAAAGATAGTCCAGAAGTTGTAAATAAGAAATGGAAGGCGGCTATAGAATATAATCTGTTCGACAATATTGTTCTAATCGGTGAAGATTGGGAAGACTTGGAAAAAGGTTGGGATAAAAGCAGTGAGCAAGAAATAAAAGAGATGAAAAATAAGCTAAATAATAAATTGCAAATTATTCTAGATGGAATAAGTGAAGAAATTATCGATAAGACAGTTTTTGGCTATGAACCGAGCTGGGGTACGAGAGGTAGCGGAAAAGAAGATGTTTTACCTCCTCAGCCAAACCAAATAGAAAATATAGGTTCTTTTATTAGGGGCATTATTAAAGAGAAATATAACAAAGACATAAGGATAATTTATGGAGGAAGTTCTTCTCCCGAAAGAACGGAAGAAATTATGCCTTCGGAAAATATTGACGGTTTAATTTTGGGTTCGGCTGGGAAAACCGTAGATTGGGTTTTAAAAATAGGAGAAGGAATAGCGGAAAACATGAAAAAAAAGAGATTTTCAAGAAAAGGAATTCTGGCGTTAAACTGGAAAGCGTATGAGATAGAAGAATCATATGGTGATTTTTTAAAGGCCATAGACAATCTTGATGGAGATTTTATTGAAATTTATTTGTCGCCGGTGGCGACAGAATTAAAAGAAGTAAGTAAATTATTATAAATAAGAATAAAACATGAGAGGATTTTTTGATTTTATTCGTGAGCAAGGAGTCGTAGGTCTTGCTGTCGGCTTTATTCTTGGTGGAGCAGTGTCTAAGGTTGTTTCGGCCTTAGTTACCGACATTATTAATCCAATTTTAGGAATTGCGATTGGTGCTGTCGGAGGTATCAAAAATGCTTCTATAAATATCGGACCTACAGTAATCCTTTACGGAGATTTTATTAGTGTAATTGTTGATTTTATAGTAATAGCACTGGTGGTTTATTTCGGAGTTAGGATTATTGGTTTAGATAAATTAGACAAAAAGAAGCCCTAGACCTTTTAGAGACTCTATGTCTGAAGATTGTAAATAAGTCCATTCCGGGCTATGATACCCCTACGTTGTTTAGAATCTTAATATTAAACTATGAAAAATTTTAAAAGAGAGAGTAGGCCGGGAGGAGGAAGAGGAGGATTTGAGAGAAGGAGTTCGAGCAATAGGCCAGAAATGCACGAGGCTATTTGCAGTGATTGTGGAAAAAAATGCGAGGTTCCCTTCAGGCCGACCGGAGATAAACCGATATATTGTAGCCAATGCTTCGGAAGCCACGGAGGAAGTCCGAGTTCCGGAGAAAGGCGCAGTTTTGGCACTAAAAAGATGTTTGAAGCGACCTGTGATAGTTGCGGTAAAAGATGCGAGCTTCCTTTTAAGCCGACAGGAGATAAGCCTGTTTATTGCAGTCATTGTTTTGAAAAAGGAGACAATGCGCCTAAAAATACTGAGCAGTACAAGGAACAGTTTGAGGCTTTGAATGTTAAATTGGATAAGATTTTGAGGATACTTGATTCAACAAAGGAAAACCAGAAGGAGGAAAAAACCTTAACCGATAAGCTTTTCCCGATAAATAACAAGAATTAATAATATTTTTAAAGCGTCCCTTGCCGGACGTTTTAATTATATTGTATAAAAAGAAACGAGATGATATACTTTCTATATCATAATTATTATTAAAAAATATGGCAAAAGGAAATAACTCTAGGAAAAAAGAGACAAAGAAGCCGAAAAAAAATAAAAAGAAATAGTTATTCTTTTCAGCTTTAAGAATCGAAATGATGCCATATAGGTATCGAGTTTTTGTTCACTATACAAAAATATATGAAGATAGAATCAGCTCAATTTGTAAAGGGAGTGCTAGGCACAGATGGTATTTTTGAGAATGGTATTCCCCAGGTTGCTTTTATCGGCCGTTCAAATGCCGGGAAATCAAGCGTTATTAATTCTTTGGTCGGTCAAAAGGATTTGGCCGTAACCAGTTCTTTTCCGGGAAGGACTCAGAAGATAAACTTCTTTTTGATTAATAATTGTTTGTATTTAGTTGATTTGCCCGGATACGGTTACGCTAAAATTCCTGATAAAATTAAAAACAGCCTTCGGGCGATGGTAAATTGGTATTTTTTCACTTCCGGATACGAACAGAAAAAGATAATTTTGATAATAGATGCTGAAGTCGGTCCGACAAAAGACGATATGGAAATTCTTTACAGCTTGGAGGAATATTCAAAAGATATTGTTATTGTTGCAAATAAGACAGACAAGATAAGGAAATCCGAATACGAAGAAAAGTTTGTCAAAATAAAAGATTTCGCAGGGATAAACAAGGTTATCCCTTATTCCGCTAAAGAAAAAATAGGAGTAAAAGAATTATTGAAAGAAGTGTTCGAAGCGATATAAAGATATGACAACTTTAATTAATGACATTAAGATAGAAAATAAGATATTTTCTTTATCAAAAGAAATACTTTTTATTTTAGGTTTTGCTTTTTTGACAGGTATTTCTGCGAATATGAAGCTTGAGATTGGAATGGTCCCAATAACAATGCAAACATTTGTTGTTTTACTGAGCGGAGCCTTACTTGGCTCAAAGAAGGGAGCCTTTTCTCAAGTAGCATATCTTTTAATGGGGTTAAGCGGAGTTTTTTGGTTTGCTAGAGGAGGAGGGCCTTTATATCTCTTAAGTCCCACCTTTGGATATATTATAGGATTTGTTTTAGCTTCTTTTGCTGTTGGTTTTCTTTGTGAAAAAGGATTCGACAGAAGGCTGGATATGATTCTTTTTGCTTTAATTGTTGGTGATATTCTTATTTATATTCCAGGACTTTTATGCCTTTCCGGATTTATAGGTATTGAAAAGGCATTACTGGTAGGTTTTTACCCTTTCATTTCCGGAGATATATTAAAGATATTTTTAGCTGGGGCTATAGTTTCTATTGTGAAAAAAAGATCATTTTGTGATATAATCTAAAAAAGGTCGCTTAATAATTAATATTTAAAAAAATGATTTTAGGAGTATCTATCGTTTTAATCGGATTAGTTTTTTTGCTTCAAAATCTCGGGTATTTATCTGCCGGTGTTTGGGAGATAGTTTGGCCGTCCTTGTTGATACTTATCGGTATCTCAATGATTATGAAGAGGTCCGGATATTGTCACTGCGGACACGAGCATAAAGAAAAATAAAATAATAAAATTTATGGAAGAAGAAAAAAAGTGCGAATGCGGCATGCCTCTCAGCAAAGAAACGGAATGTTCTTGTATGCCGGGAGTCTGTTGCCATTGTTGTTCTTGCCCTCCCGATTGCAAATGTGGATGTAAGGAAAAGAAGGAAAAACAGAATTAAATAATGAAAACCGACTTAAGTCGGTTTTTTGTTTGAAATAAATTAATTGGGATATTGTAGTTATAGATAAGGGACCCCCAGATAAATAATAATTAATAATTATGAACAAAAAACAAATTTTACTATTATCAATTTTTTCAGCTTTAATAATTTCCGGATTCGGATTTGTAAGTGTAATGGCCTCTTCAGGGACGGGCACAGCTGGTGTTTTGAATAAGGTGCAGGAGATTCAAAAGAGGTTGGGAATAACCTTAACTCCGGAGCAACAGACCCAAATTGACGCTAAACAAAAGGAGATGGAAACAAAAAGAGCCGATGAATTAACCAAATGGCAATCAATGACTCTTGATTTATGGAAACAGCAGGAGATAAGTAAGATAAATAGTACAACCCAAGAGCAGTTTGATAAAATTAAAGAAAGAAATATCAACATGTTTAAAAACGGTAAGGGTTTTATGGGGAGGTTTGATAAGGGGACAGAAGAGCCGGCCGACTAGCCGGTTTTTCCGAAATTTATCGTCGTTTTCGATTGTATTATAATGTGATACTATGAATGCATAATCCATGGAACAGTTAAGCGACGAACAGATAGTTACAGATATTCTGAAGGGCGATAAAGATTTGTACAGGGAAATTATTAAGCGTTACAGCGAAAAGCTTTCCCGCTATTTGCGCAAATTTTTAAGCGACCGGGACGACATAGAAGATATCCTTCAGGTTGTCTTTATCAAAGCGTACAAAAATTTGTACGGCTTTAATGTAAATAAGAAATTTTCTTCCTGGATATACAGGATAGCCCATAATGAGGCGATAAACCATTTAAAAAGATTTAGAAACGGAAGAATTTCTCTTGACGATATAGAGTATAAGCTGATAGATGAAAAAGCAGACATTAAAAAGGATGCAGATAGGATGTTTTTAAAAAAAGACGTTGAAAGGGTGATAAGTAATTTAGATATTAAATATAGAGATCCGATAGTCCTTTTCTATTTTGAAGACATGTCATACGAAGAAATCAGCGATGTTTTAAGAATACCCAAGAATACGGTCGGAACGTTGATTTTAAGAGGCAAGAATTTGATTAAACAATATTTGGAAGATATAAATAAAAAGCATGGAAGATAAAGAGCAAAAATTAGAAAATAGCGTGATGGGGAAGATTAATAGTGGAAAAATAGGGCTTAAATCAAAGTACTTATTTTTGGCTGAAAAATTAGGATTGGGAACAGCCTTTGCCTTATCTGTTCTTTTGTCTGTTCTTTTATTTAACTTGATATTATTCTATTTAAAAGAGACTGACAATCTTAAATATTTAAGCTTGGGAAAGTTTGGTATTTTTGCCTTTTTGGAATCATTCCCATATCTATTGGTTATCGCTTTTGTTATTTTAATCGGACTGTCCGGATATCTGATTACTAAGAGCGATGTTTCGTATAAAAAGCCTTTCGGTTATTTAGCCGTCGGCCTGGTTATTTTTATTATGATTTTTGGAGGAATTCTTACATTTACAAACTTGGCACACGGTATCGAGAAGCAGGCTAGAGGAGGAGGGCCGGCAGGAATGTTTCTAATGCCCCTAACAAATATGCGCAATAGCGGAGTGGCTGGTATTGTTTTTGAGAGAGGCGATGATTATTTAATACTTGAGACTCCTCACGGATTAAGAAATGTCGGCATTGAAAATGTTGAGAGAGTTTCTTTAATAGAAAAGGGGCAGTTTGTCATAGCCGTAGGCAGTCAAGACGGCCATGATTTTAATGTTGAAAGGATAAAGGTTGTAGATAAGAAAGATGTGCCGGCAATCGGCAGGGGAATTGAATTTAAATTCAGTCCATTTATAGAAAAAGACTTAAATGAAGAAAATATTAAATTACTTCCCTCCGATTTATTATATTTTGACAAGCAATATCGCGATTGTATTAAAATTTGTTTTGATTCTGAGGTCGGACCGAAAGATTGTTTTAAAGAGTGCCACAAATAACAACCGCCTGAGGGCGGTTTTTAAATTGAAATAAAAGGATAAAATAAAAAGTAATAGATAGTATAGAATAATAAATCAACATATGGCAAAGATTAAAAACTTTTTTTCTAAGTTAAAAATATTCGCATTGAGTCATAAAATTTTATCAGTGCTAATTTTAGTTATTATTATATCTTCGCCTTTTGTTGTTTATCATTTTTTACCTAAAAAAACTACACTTAATTATGTAACTCAAGCAGTTAAAAAAGGAAATATCAATATTGCCGTTTCTGGAACCGGACAAGTATCTTCTTTAAAAAAAGTTAGCTTAAACTCTGAAATTTCGGGAAGTGTTACCGGAGTTTATGTTAAAAACGGAGAGGAAGTTAATAAGGGCGACTTGCTTTTTAAAATTAATAGTAGTGACGGAGAGAAGAATTTAAAAAGCGCCGAACTGGCTTTAGAGAGCGCCAAACTAACCTTAGAAGAAATACAGCAACCGACAGATGAATTAACTCTTCTTCAGGCAGAAAATTCTTTAATTGAAGCTAAAGAATCAAAAACAAAAGCTGAAACTAGTCTAGAGAAAGCTTATGATGATGGATTTAATAATATTTCTAATGCATTTCTCGATCTGCCGTCCATAATGACCGGACTAAACAATATTTTATTTTCAGAAAATTTAAGCTTAAACGGCTCTCAGTATAACATTGATTATTATGCTTCAGCCGCTAATTATTACAATGACAAAGGAACTCAATATAAAGACGATGCATATAGTAAATACATGGTCGCCAAACAGAGTTACGATAAAAGTATTGCCAACTACAAGGCAACGAGTCGTTTTTCCGATAAAGCAACAATAGAAGCTTTGATATCAGAAACATATGACACTACCAAGGCTGTCGCTGAAGCCATCAAGAGCGCTAACAATCTAATTGAATTTTATAAATATACTTTGTCTGATAAACATCAGTCATATAATTCTGTTGCCGATACGCATCTTTCTTCTCTGAACGGATATACTAGTAAAACCAATAGCCATCTTTCAACTCTTCTCTCTGCCAAAAATACTATTGCTGATGATAAGGATAGTATCGTCAGTGCGGATAGGTCAATTAAAGTAAAAGAATTATCTTTGGAAAAAACAAAAGAAGGATCAACTGATTTGGAAATAAGGACTCAAGAATTAGCCGTTGAGCAGAAAGAAGCAGACTTAGTTGATGCTCAAAAAACATTGGCAAAATATTCCATTAGAGCTCCTTTCAACGGTACGATTGCTAGCGTGGATGTTAGTAACGGGGATACAGCGAATTCTGGAACAGTAATGGGTTCGATAATTACTCATGAAAAAATAGCAACAATTACTTTAAACGAGGTTGATATTGCTAAAGTAAAAGTCGGGCAAAAAGTAGATATTACTTTTGACGCTTTAGATAATTTTACTTTAGTAGGAGAAGTCTATGAAGTAGATGCTACAGGAACAGTAAGTCAGGGAGTTGTGAGCTATAGTGTTAAAATATCTTTTGCTACAGATAATGAAAGCGTAAAGCCAGGAATGAGCATCTCAACCAATATTATTATTGAATCCGTTTCAGATGTTTTAACTATTCCGAGCAGTGCGGTTAAGACTGTGGGCGGAAAAAGCTATGTTCAAGTTATGAATAACAAGGGAGCGATAGAGAGAAAAACGGTTGAAACTGGTATAACTGATAACGTTTCAATCGAAATAAAGAGCGGATTATCAGAAGATGATAAGGTTGTTACGAGCACTAATAGCGGCACCAAAACAACTACCACTAAAACAACCACGACAAAAAGCACTAATCAGAGTGGTCCGCCCGATGGAAGCATGATGATGATTACAAGATAATATGATCAAGTGCGATAATATAGTAAAAATATATAAGAGTGGAGATACAGATACAACTGTTTTAAAAGGAGTTTCGTTTGAAATAAAGAAAGGGGAATTTGTTGCCATTATCGGTCCTTCCGGTTCTGGAAAATCTACCTTAATGCATATCTTAGGAACGTTAGACAGACCGACTTCTGGAAAGTATTTCTTGAATGATAAAGATATGCTCAATTTAAATGATGACGAATTGGCTAAAACCAGGTCTCAGAGGATAGGATTTGTTTTTCAATCATTCAACCTTTTATCAAGAGCTACCGTTTTGAGAAATGTTATGCTTCCTTTAGTGTATGATAATAATATTAAGAAAGAAGAAAGAAGAGCAAGCGCTGAAAAGGCATTAATTTCTGCGGGTCTTGATAAAGACAGATGGCATCATCTATCAAGTCAATTATCAGGAGGACAGATGCAAAGAGTTGCTATCGCGAGAGCATTGGTAAATAATCCGGATTTAATTTTGGCTGATGAGCCGACTGGAAATCTTGATTCTAAAACTGGAGATATTGTTTTGGAAACATTTCAAAAATTAAATAGAGAATACGGGCATACTATCATTTTGATTACTCACGAAAGATATGTGGCTGACCATGCCGATAGAGTTATTGAATTAAAAGATGGATTGATAATTAGCGATGCAAAATCTTCAAATACGCCATTAAAAATAAAATAATATGGTATTTACCGACCTGATCGAAGAAGTATATATTTCCCTTGCTTCGAACAAATCAAGATCTGGTTTGACTATTTTGGGTATTGTTATCGGAATAGCTTCTGTTATCACTATGGTTGCGGTCGGGCAGGGGTCAACAGCCAGCATTCAAAGCAGTATTGAGTCCTTAGGCTCCAATCTTTTAGTTGTCTCTCCTGGGGCTTCAAGAAGTTACGGCTCAATGGTGAGAAGCAGTTCCGGGTCGGCGAGCACCCTAACTTTAGCCGATTCTGATGCGATTAAAACCGAAATTAGTAATTTGAAATCCATCGCCCCGGTTATTTCTGCCAGAAAGCAGGTTATATATAAAGGGAATAACACCAATACCAGTATTTACGGGATAGATGCTGAATATCAAAGCATTAAAAGTTTAGAAGTTTCTATTGGAAGTTTTTTTACCGCAACTCAAATAGAGAATGTTGCGAAGGTTGCAGTTTTGGGACCTACAACAAGAGATACTCTCTTTGGAGATAATGTCGATCCGACTGGATTGAAAATAAAGATTGAGGGAACAGAATTTACTGTTATCGGAGTAACCGAATCAAAGGGGACTTCTGGAATGAACAGTGCAGATGATTTGATATATATTCCCATAACCGTAGCTAAGCATTATTTTACCGGCAATAATTCAGTTTCCAGCATAAATGTCGAAGTTTCTGAATCTAAATATATGGATAAGGCGGAGGCGGATATTCAAAGCTTGTTATTAACCAGGCACAAAATAGATAATGTTGATTCGGCTGATTTTAATATAATGAATCAAGCTGAAATTATGAGTACCATGTCTTCTATCTCTGGAACTCTGACTTTATTATTGGGAGCCATAGCCAGCATATCGCTATTGGTCGGAGGCATAGGAATTATGAATATGATGTTAACCACCGTAACCGAAAGAACAAGAGAAATAGGATTAAGAAAATCATTGGGAGCGAGGAGCAAAGATATCAGCAGCCAGTTTTTATTGGAATCAATTTCTTTAACTTTTATCGGAGGAATAGTTGGAATACTTTTGGGGTTATTAGCTTCCTATCTGGTTTCTAAATTTGGAAGTACAACTACGGTTGTAACCGTTCCTTCGGTTCTTTTATCCTTTTTCGTGTCGGCGGGGATAGGAATCGTTTTTGGATATTATCCGGCTCAAAGAGCTTCCAAATTGAATCCGATAGAAGCCTTAAGATATGAATAATAATTTAAAAATATGAAAAAACAATATATTATTATATTAATTTTAGTTTTGATTTTAATAGCCGCCGGGTCAGCTTTCTATTTTTCAAAAGGTTTGGGCAATAATCAGAGAGGGGGTTTTCAGTTTATGGGTTCTGAAATAGATGCCAGCTCCTTAGAAGTTGGAAAAATAGCGACAGTTATGGGTGAAGAAAAAGATGGAACAATAGTAGCGGAAAGAGTAATTATTTGTTCTGACGAAGAGAACTGTTTTAATCCTAAACAGGGTAGAGAGCAGCCTGATGGCAATATTCCTGAAGGAGAAAATAGAGCAAGACCGAATAATGATATGGGGGATAAGGCGTTTTTGTCTGGTACTATCTCAGAAAAGAACGACAATAGCCTTGTTCTGACCTTAGATACTGGCGAAACGGCAACGGTGGCCATTTCCGAATCAACTAAAATTTTCCAAAACGATTGACAAAATATGCAAAATGTAATATAGTTATATTGTAAATATATTGAGATGGGGCGGAGTCTCTGTATTGAGACCCCGTTTTTTAATTAAAATTATGCAAACAAGAAGATTTAACAAAAGTAGCAGGTTCGGAAGCCGTAAAGGATTCAGAGGAAATAGACCTCCTCAAAGGAAGAGCGGTTTTTCGGCATCTAAAATAGATATTTCCAGGTTCATTTTAAAGAGCAGCTTTAAGGAAGATGCTGTCTATATCCCGACTAATAAATTCGTTGATTTTAAGGTGGACAACAGATTAAAGAATAATATTATTCGCAAAGGATACCAAGAACCAACACCGATTCAGGATAAAATTATCCCTTTAATTTTAGAAGGAAGGGATGTTGTCGGTATCGCTAATACTGGTACGGGTAAAACAGCAGCTTTTTTAGTGCCTGCAATTAATAAGTCGCTTTTAAATAAAAGTAACAAGACTATAATTATTGTTCCGACCAGAGAGCTGGCATTTCAGATAGAAAAAGAATTTAAAGATTTTACAATCGGATTAAATATGTTTTCGGTCATCTGCGTAGGAGGAACCAGCATGAGAGACCAATTCTATGGGCTAAAGAGAGGATATGATTTTGTTATCGGAACTCCAGGGAGGATAAAAGACTTGGTTGAGAGAAAGTCATTAGATATGGCCCGTTTTCAAACAATTGTTTTGGATGAGGCCGATAGAATGCTTGATATGGGATTCGTTAACGATATGAAATTTTTAATGGAAAAAATGCCGGAACAGAAACAGGCTCTTCTTTTTTCGGCAACACTTCCTATTGAAATAGAGAATATCTCCAGAAAGTTTTTAAAAAATCCAGAGAAAATTTCCGTCAAAATAAGGGAGTCTTCAGCTAATGTCAATCAAGACATAATTAAGGTGCAGGATAGCACGAAGAAACTAGAAACACTGTGCGGGCTTTTAAAGAAACAAGAATTAAGCAAGGTTCTTATTTTTGGAAAAACAAAACATGGCGTGGAAAAACTTACTAAGGCCTTGGTTAAAGAAGGCTTTGCGGCTGAATCAATCCATGGTAACAAAACTCAATCCAAAAGAAAAAGAGCGATAGACTTTTTCAAAGGAAGCAGAGGGAAGATATTGGTGGCTACCGATATAGCGGCCAGAGGCCTTGATATTGATAATATTAGTCACGTTATTAATTATGATATTCCAGCAACCTATGAAGACTACGTTCACAGAATAGGAAGAACGGGCAGGGGAAGGAAAGCAGGAGAAGCCATTACTTTTGTTTAAAAGAAGCGCAGGCTTCTTTTTTGATTGATTTATTTTCAAATTTTTGAGATAATTGTTTTAATGGATTACGTAAAAAGAACAACAGAAATACTTTTAATCATAGCTATTACGATTTCGATTTTTATTTTTGGACCGGAACTCGGACCTATTTATGATAGGTTTATTAGCCAGTCATTTTTTAATCCATGCAATAATCCAATAAAATATTCGCTTGGAAGTATTGATGGTAGTTTTGGAGTTTCATCGGACTATTTATTGTCAGCGATAAAAGAAGCAGAAGATTCTTGGGAAAAGGCTTTCGGAAAAAACCTTTTTGACTATGCTCCCGATAAGGGGCTCAAGGTAAATTTTATTTACGATTATAGGCAGGATTCGACTATCCAGCTAAATGAATTGAATAATGATTTTAAAATCAGTGATGTCCAGTATTTAAGATTAAAGAGACAATACGAAGAATATGTTTCTGAGTACAATTCAGAAAATGCAAAACTTAATCATCTTGTTTCAAATTATAATCAAAGATATTCTTTATATGAAAAAGAGGTTAATTCTCAAAGAAAAAGTAGTTCGGAAAAAGAGTTAGCTTTAGAAAAGAAGAATTTAGACGAAATGCTTTCTGAGGTAAGAATAACGGAAAATAATATCAATCTTTTGGTTGTAAAGATAAATAGCACAATTCGAGAATTAAATACTATTGCTAAAAAACTTGACTTGAATATTGATCATTATAATGAGATTAATCAAGTTCTTGAGCAAGAATTTGAACAGGGCAATTATACCGTCAGTGGACAGAAGAAGGAAATAAATATTTATCAATTTGAAAATAGACAGAAGTTAGTCATTGTTTTAATCCACGAGTTTGGCCATTCATTGGGTTTAGATCATATAGGTACTCCCAATGATATTATGTACGGTCTTAATACGGGAGAGAACCAGAAAATAACAAGTGAAGATTTATTTGAATTAAACAGTATTTGTTCTAAAAACGGATGGGAAGTACTTGTAGATAAGCTTTTTAAACGTTAATTGCGTTAAAAAAACAAAAGAGTCATAGATGTTAAGTATTGTTTTATTTTAAAACGTGTTTTATAATAAGATAATGTTTATAAGTTTATACAATTGTTTTTCTTTGAGTGTAGTTAATAAATTTAACATCTCTTTTGGGGTGTTTTTTAAATAATATGAAAAATAAATTAATATTATTAGCCTTAATACTCATTACAGTTATCTTTTTGGGAGGGCATAGAGACAAATTAATCCTTTACGCTGAAGATATCCCAGGAACCAATCAAGACATTAATCCCCCTCAACTTACTGGCGTTAGCATTTCCCCCTCCGTTGTTTATTTTAATAGTCAGTTTACCGTTAATGTTTCGGCTACTGATGACTATTCGGGAGTTAAATCTGTGAGGGTGATTATTGGTCCAGCTGGAGCAGATTTAAATAGAATCATTTCAGAAATAACAAGTCCAAATGGCGATGGCAATTGGTCTTATAACTTATTAATGCCTTCAAATGTAGAACTAGGACTGTGGAGAGTGAAGTCAATTACTCTTACCGATAATAGTGAAAAAGTAAAAGAGTATTTATACGGAACGGATATTAGCACGACTTTTTATGTAGTTGCTACTAGTTGTGCAAATGGTCAGGTACCGAGCAATCAAAGCATAGAGAATTGTAATTCTAGTCAAGGAACTTGGAGTACAACTTCCTGTTCCTGCACCTGTCCTACTAATTATTATCTCAGCAGTACCGGCAGCTGTGTTTATCAAACTGCCTGTGGCAGCGGAGGAAGTGCTGCAAGTTGTACTAATAGCCAGGGAACTTGGAGTACAACTTTCTGTTCCTGCACCTGTCCTACTAATCGACACTTAGACGGAGGTAGCTGCGTGGATAATGTAGTTACTTGTCAAAAAGATGAATGGATTTGCGAAAGTTGGAGTACGTGTGTTAGTGGAAAACAACATCGTACCTGTACATTGTCTTTTGATTGTCCTGGAGTTACCGAAGTTTCTCCGAAAACAGAACAAACATGTTCCACTGCAGATGAAAATAATATAAATACACCACAAAGTTGTTATTATAAGCTTTCAGACTACGGAGTTTGCATTAATGGAAAACAGTCTCGTAAGGTTTTAAGCTCTTCCCCCGAAGGATGTGTAGGTAAGATGACAGAATCTCTAGAAAGAGCTTGTACTGTTATTGCGCAACCAGCTTGTTCTTATAATTATTCTTCATGGAGTGATTGTAAAGATAATAAAAAGACAAGGAGTATTACTTCTATGTATCCGGAAAATTGTTTACCTGGCAATCCCATTATTGAGGAAAATTGCAAGAATGTTTGTATCGAAAGTGATTGGATTTGTGAAGACTGGAGTTCTTGTGGGAGTGAAGGTGCACAATCAAGGAAATGTGCTCTTTCTAAGAACTGCCTTTCAACCCAAGCCCTCCAATCTCCCCAAGTAACAAGAAATTGTATTTATGCTTCTAATGTAGCAAATCAGACAGAAGAAAAGCAATTACCCGCAGAATGTTTGAATGTGGGATGGGACAATAAAAACGATTGCGAATTATATCTTTACCACTCGAGAATAGTTTCTGATTGTCAAGATAACGGATTGAATTCGCAAGTTCAGTGCAGAGAATACTTTTTAAATAAATATGGAAAGCCGTTGAAATGTCAAAATTTGAGCGATACAGAATGCAATAACTTGATAGATAGAGTTATTTTGTCTGATTTGAAAACAGTGCTAACCCAAGGGACAAGGGATATTTTGACTCAGTCTGCCGGCCTTCCCGCAGTTATTGATATTCAGAATCAAACAATAGTTGTTAATAGTGTTCCCGCTACAGAAAATAAGCCTGCAACTGAAAAGAAAGAAATTAAAGTAGATAATCTTCCAATAGTATCTTCTAGTAATGAGCAGATTTCAATAAGCCTTGTTTCGACCGGAACAAGTTTCGAGCAGAAAAATTTATCGCCTGTCGCTATTACTTTTGATAGTGATGGAGATGGTTTACCTGACGATATGGAAAATCGCTTAGGAACTGATCCGAATAATAAAGATACGGACAGTGATGGATATAGCGACGCCGCAGAGTTACGTATGGGTACCAATCCACTCGATTCATCGGTTAAAAAATCAAATATATTTTTATCAGGGATTGATAAAGCTTTGATTGGAGGAAAAACTTTAGAGCAGCCTAAATATAGTGAATCAAGCATTGATGCATCTTTAGTCATTAGTTCAGTAGCAACAGTTGCTACTGAGGGCAGTAAGAATGGCTTGAAATTCGAAGGGAAAGCCAAGCCGAGCCAGGTTGTTACGCTTTTCATTTATAGTACGATGCCGATAGTGGTAACCGTTCAGGCCGATGTTAACGGCAATTGGGTTTATGAATTAGACAAAACAATGGTTGATGGGACACACGAAGTTTATGTTGCAGTAAACAATGACGAAGGAAAGATAGTGGAAACCAGCTTGCCTACGCCTTTCTTCATACAAGAAGCTCAAGCTGTCTCCGTTGACGATTTCACTGCTACGGGGGATGCTACTCAGATCGTCGATCAAAGTAATAATTTAATGATGCTTTATATCTTGGGAGGTCTTGCTGTAGTCCTAGTTTTAGTTGCAGGATTATTGATAATCAAGCAGAGGTTTGCATAATATATTTATGGAAAGTAAAAATTTGCAATTGAAATTTTTAAAGGACAACAAGCAGGTTTTTTATTCAATCGCTTTAATGATTGTTATCCCCGGAATTATAATTTTGAATACCTGGCTTTTTACTAATTCGTTTAAAAATACAATTGATTTAAGTTTGCAGGATAAGGCTGTCGGGATAGGGCAGTCGGTTAATGCTGGAATTGCGAACAATCTTGGCTCTGCAGAAGATATTCAATTATTTATTAATGATTGGGGGAAGTACAATGAGGATACAAAATCATTGGATGTTTTTTATCGCGAAGGTGACAGTTTTAAATTAGTGGCCAGTATGAATGATAAAAGTAATATTGGAAAGACTGAAAATGCTTTTAATTATTATACTGCCTGGAACAACAATCTGCCGGTTGCCCAGAAAGTTTATCAATACGAGGGCAATGTTAGTCGTCTCTATTGGTTAGTAGTAATGCCTTTAAAGAATTTGGGAGGAGAAAAACAAGCCCTTCTATCAATGAAGGTTTCGGCGGACATAATTAACACTAAACTAGCAATGGTCTTGGGGAATTCCTATTGGATACTTTTATTGACCGTTGTTTTTATCATTCTTCTCTTATTGGCTAATTCTAGGCTATTTGAGTACTCGATTTTATACAATAAAATTAAAGAGGTTGACGTAATGAAAGACGAGTTTATTTCCATGGCCTCTCATGAGCTCAGGACTCCAGTTACAGTAATTCGCGGGTATGCTCAGATGATGCTTGAGGATGCAGAAAAGCTTTCAAAAGATGAAAACAAAGAGTATTTATCAATTATAAATATTTCAAGCGAAAGATTAAATAATTTAATAGAAGATCTTTTAAATGTTTCAAGAATTGAACAGGGAAGGCTGAAGATGGATTTGAAAGAAATTGATGTCTGGCCGACAATAGAAGAAACGATTAAAGAATTAAAAATTCAAGCCGATGAAAAGGGATTGGCTTTAACTTGTCAGATTGATGAAAAAGCCAAATCGATTATCAGTGCCGATAAAGACAGGTTTAAGCAGGTTTTGATAAATATTTTGGGGAATTCTATTAAATACACACCTTCGGGCAGTGTTGAAATAAAAGCTCTAAATAGAGATAAAAATTTAGTTTTGATAATTAAAGATACAGGGATTGGAATGACTGCCAAAGAAAGGGAGCATTTGTTCGAAAAGTTTTATCGGGTTAAGAATCAGAAAACTGCCGAAATTGGAGGAACCGGTCTTGGCTTATGGATAACGCGGCAGATTATTGAGCTGATGAAAGGAGCTATTATGATAGACTCAATGGAAAACGTCGGGACTCAAGTCACCTTAGAGTTTCCTTTAATTAGATAGATTGCCATTTTATCATTTTTTTTGTAAAATATATTATATGAATAATTTAAGAAACATCAATGTTAGGGGGAAAAGAGTTTTGGTTAGGTGTGATCTTAATGGTCCCTTTGGGCCAGATGGGAAAGTCGAAGATGATTTTAGAATAAGAAAATCAATTCCGACTTTAGAGTATTTGAGGAGCAATGGAGCTAAAATTATTATTATTTCTCATCTAGGCCGGCCCAAAGGCAAAGACCTTACTTTTTCCTTAAGGTCTGTTGCTAAAAGATTATGGGAACTTTTTCAAGGCAATGTTAAGTTTGTAAACGATACTATCGGTAGGGGGGTTGAAAAAGAAATTAAAGCCATGAAAGAAGGCGAAGTTATAGTTCTTGAGAATTTAAGGTTTTACGATGAAGAGAAGGAAAATGATGATAAATTTTCAAAGAGTCTTGCCAGATTAGCCGACATTTTTGTTCAGGATGGATTTGGAGTTTGTCATCGCGCGCATGCTTCAATGGTCGGAGTTACTAAATATCTTCCTTCATATCCAGGAATGCTTCTTGAAGACGAGCTCAGGGTTTTATCAAACTCATTAATAACTCCGGACAGACCCCTTGTTTCCATAATTGGGGGAGCCAAGGTATCAACTAAGACGAGGGTCGTTGAAAGGCTTTTAGATAAATCTGATTATCTTTTGCTCGGAGGTAAAATAGCTAATTCTTTATTGGTCGCTAAGGGTATTTGCATTAAAGATTCTTTAAGCCAAGATGAAGAAAATTTAATGGAAGTGGTCAAGGGAATCAATTTAACAAGTCCAAAGCTTCATTTGCCGATTGATGGAATGATGGGTTTGGCCAATTTTGAAGAAGAATATTCAAGAGTCGGAGCCGTGGGCACTTTAAGAAGAGAAGAGGGAATTTACGATATTGGTCCGGAAACCATTGAGAAATACAAGGCAATATTGTCAGAAGCTAAAACGATTATTTGGAATGGACCTTTGGGATTATTTGAAAAACCTCCTTTTGACAAGGGGACGATTGAAATAGCAAAGATGATTGGGCAAATCAATAGCAAGGTTTTCTCGGTTGTCGGAGGAGGAGAGACGGTCGAGTTGATCCAAAAGTTAGGAATCGAAAATCAATTTGATCATATTTCCACCGGAGGAGGAGCGATGCTTGACTTTATGGCCGGAAAGGAGCTTCCCGGGATAGTAGCTTTGGAAGAAAGTAGTAAAAAGAAAAACAATGATGAAGATTAAGAATATTGACAGGGTCGCTGAAAGGATTAAAAAAGCTGTAGAAGACGGAGAGCAGATAGTAATTTACGGCGATTCCGACTTAGATGGAATCGCTTCCATGGTAATAATTAAAGAAACCGTAGACAATCTCATTTCTCTTCTTCCGAAGGAAAAGAAAGAATCTTTCCCCACGGTTTTTTCTTTTTCTCCAGAAAGAAAAATTGAAGGGTATGGCTTGAATGAAACTGCCCTCGCGTTTATAAAATCAAAAGTTTCGAGAGGGTTGATTATAACCCTTGATTGCGGGATTACTAATTTTAAAGAAATAGAGGACGCTAAGAATAGCGGCTTTTCTGTTGTCGTGGTGGACCACCATAAAACTATAGGGGGGATACCCGAAGCTGCGGAAATTGTCGTTGACCCGAAACAGGAAACCGATGAGTATCCTTTTAAAGAATATGCCAATGCGGGCCTTGCCTTTAAACTTGCTCAAGAAATTTTAAAAGAAAGCATGTCATCAATGTTAAGGGATAGTTTTTTGGAGTTGACTGCCTTGGCAACGATTTCTGACATGATGATAGAAATCGGGGAGAACGAGGAGTGGATAAAAGAAGGATTAGAGAAGATAGAGTATAGCCAAAGGCCGGCAATAAGAGCCATATTTTCTATTCTTAACCCCATGGATTTTTCTTCAAAAAGAGACATGGTTTCAAAGATTAACAGCGCTCTTAATTCATCGGTTATTGAAGGACATATTCCCAAGCCGTATTTATTTTTAATCGAGCCTGACTTTGATAAAACAAAGAAGGTTGCCGAAGAATTATTTGAAGAAAGCCAGGGAAAGCAAAGAGAGGTATCCATGCTTGTTGATGAGTTAATAGAAAAAGTTACTTTTAAGAATCCAAGAGTTATTTTTGAAGGCTCACATCTGTGGGAGCCCGAGCATTTAGGCGCAGTTGCTTCACGCTTGTCGAATTACTTTGATAAGCCGGTTTTTCTTTATAGGAAAGGAGAAGAAATAAGTAGGGGAACGGTAAGGGTTCCTAAGGGAATGGATGCAGTTAAGGCAATGGAAAGTTGCAAGGAGTTATTGGTAATGTTCGGAGGACATCCTCCGGCAGCAGGATTTACGGTTAAAAATGAAAATATTGATAAGTTTGAAGAGTGTTTAAAAAAGTATTTTAATTAAAAAATATGAAAAACATAGTAGACTATATTTTCGAAGCAGGAGTTTTAAAGAGAGAGCGTCATAATGGTTTTAAATTAATAGGTATTGATGATCCCGATTCGGTCGCTGAACATGCGTTAAGGGCAGCTCAAATAGGATATATTTTAACTTTTTTGGAAAATAAGAAGTATGGAACTGATTTGAGTCCGGAAAAGGTTGCTTCCATTTTGATTTTTCATGACAATGGAGAGGTTAGAATTGGCGATTTACATAAGATAGCTTCGAGATATATAGACAGCAAGGAAGCGGAAAAAACAGCCTTCACCGAACAAGCAGGGCGCTTGCCTGAGGAGATTAGAAATCGGATAGTTAAATATTTTGAAGAAATAGAGGAAAGGAACACGAAAGAGGGCGTAATCGCCAAAGACGCTGATTGGCTTGAGGTCGCTTTTATGGCTAAAGAGTATTACGACTTAGGAAATGAATTAGCAATGGACTGGATAAATAATGTCGGCAAAGCTCTTGAGACTGAATCAGCTAAAGAAATATTTAAAGAGATGAAAGAAGTAAGATTTACTGATTGGTGGACGGGGTTGAAGAAAATGTTGTATAAAAAACTAGATGGAACAGATATTTTTCATGGGGAAAAATAGGCGTTTTGAATTCGTGCCACCGAAGAGGTGGCTTTTTATTCTACCATTGTCCTTTTAGATTTTGGATGTTATAATAAATTTTCATAGATTTAATGACTATGAATTTTAAGTTGAAAGGAGAATTGAGTCCGAAGGGAGACCAGCCCCAAGCGATAGAAAAGCTGGCTTCAGGGTTGAACCGAGGAATGGACAAGCAAACACTCTTGGGAGTGACCGGTTCAGGTAAGACGTTTACCATAGCGAATGTAATAAATAAGGTGCAGAAGCCGACACTAGTGATTTCGCATAACAAAACCTTAGCGGCTCAATTATGCAATGAATTCAGGGAATTTTTTCCCGACAATGCGGTTGAGTATTTCGTTTCTTACTATGATTACTACCAGCCCGAGACATATATGGTTAATACAGACACATATATTGAAAAGGAGGCGCAGATAAATGAAGAGATAGACAGATTAAGGCATGCCTGTACTCAGGCCTTGATGACTCGAAAAGACGTGATAATTGTCGCTTCGGTTTCCTGTATCTACGGATTGGGCTCTCCAGATGAATACAAAAAAGTTCTTCATGTTTTTAAAAAAGGAGAAAGAATTAACAGGCAAGAGGTAACAAGAAAATTAATTGATTTACAATTCGAAAGAACTAACGAAGACTTACTACGTGGAACTTTCAGATTAAGAGGGCAGGTTTTGGAAGTGATGCCGGTTAATCAAAAGATAATTTATAGAATAGAAATTTCAGACAAGATAGATTCTATAGAGTTAGTTGATCCTATTCGAAGGAATATTTTGGAGGAAGTTAATGAAATATCTTTATTCGCCGCTAAGCACTATGTTCTAAACGAAGAAACAAAGAAAGATGCTCTGAAGGATATAAGGAAAGAATTAGAAGAAAGATTGCAATTTTTTGAAAAAGAGGGAAAGCTACTGGAACACGAAAGGTTAAAAAGAAGAGTCAATTACGATTTAGAGATGATTGAAAATATCGGCTACTGTCAAGGAATTGAAAATTATTCAAGGCATTTTGACGGTCGAAATCCGGGACAGCCACCCTTCACCTTAATAGATTATTTTAAGAAAGCCGACTCGGAATTTTTAACTGTTATCGATGAGTCGCATGTAACTATCCCGCAAATAGGAGGAATGTATTTTGGTGACAAGTCAAGGAAAAAATCCTTGATTGATTACGGTTTTCGTTTAGAAAGCGCATATGATAATCGTCCCTTGCAGTATTCAGAGTTTGAAGCTTTAACAAAGAGGAAGATATATGTTTCTGCTACTCCCGGAGATAATGAGATAAGGGAAAGCGAACAAATAGTCGAGCAGATAGTCAGACCGACCGGATTAATCGACCCGGAGGTTATTGTTTGTCCCATTACTGGCAAGGAAGGCAAGTCTCAGGTAGATGATTTGGTTAAGAGGATAGAGGAGCAGGTATTAATTAAAGAAAGAACCTTGGTTACAACCCTAACTAAAAGAATGGCCGAAGATTTAACCGATTACCTTGAAAAAAAGAAAATAAAAGTTAAATACTTGCACAGCGACATTAAAACTTTGGAAAGAATTGAGACTATCACCGAATTGAGAAAAGGTTCAATCGACGTAATTGTCGGAGTTAACCTGTTAAGAGAGGGTTTGGACATTCCGGAAGTTTCTTTAGTTGCAATACTGGACGCGGACAAGGAGGGATTTTTAAGAAACGAAACAAGTTTAATCCAGACTATTGGGCGTGCAGCAAGAAATTCCAATGGAAGAGTTATCATGTATGCCGACAATATTACTAAGTCAATTGAAAAGGCAATTGAAGAAACTGACAGAAGAAGGAGGATACAATTAGAATATAATAAGGAGCACAATATAACCCCTAAGACGATTGAAAAGAGTATCAAGAATATTTTAGAAGAATTCGGGTTAGATACAAAGAAGTTGAAAAAGAGAAGGTCTGGTGAAAAGATTTTGGAAATGGATTTGGTTGGTGACGCAAGGCCGCTTAAAGAGATATTAAAAGACAAGAAGGAACAAATGAAAGATGCCGCTGAGAAGCTTGAGTTTGAATTAGCTGCTATTCTAAGAGACGAGGTAGTTCAATTGGAAAAGGAGATAAAAAAGAAATAATATGCAAGACAAAATAATAATCAAAGGCGCCCGCGAGCATAATTTAAAAAATGTTTCTCTGGAATTGCCCCGTAATAAAATGGTCGTCTTTACTGGCGTGTCTGGCTCAGGAAAATCGAGCTTGGCTTTTGATACCATTTTTGCCGAAGGACAGAGGAGATATATTGAATCTTTATCTTCATACGCAAGGCAATTTTTAGGAGGAATGCAGAAGCCTGATGTTGATGAGATAGAGGGGTTATCTCCAGCAATTTCAATCAGCCAAAAAGCGCATAGTTCTAATCCACGCTCAACAGTTGCGACCATCACAGAGATATATGACTATTTAAGAGTTTTATTCGCGAGAATAGGCAATCCTCACTGTCCAGACTGCGGAATTAAGATAGAAAAGATGACTGTAGATGAAATATTCAAAAGAACCGAAGAGCTACTTGAAGAAGAGGGAAATTTGTTTATCCTTTCCCCTGTGGTTAGGGGAAGAAAGGGAGAATATTATCAAATGTTACAAGATATATACGAAGCTGGATTTTCTGAAGTAAGGATTGATGGAAAATTTAAAAGTTTAAAAGAAAGAATTCCTTTAGAAAAAGGAAAAAACCATACCATAGAAATAGTGATTGACAAAATGTACTTTGTGAAAATCAATGATGATTTTGAGTTTAGATTAACCGAAGCGATTGAGACGGCGGTGGATATGAGTAACGGCTTATGCACTGTAATTTTCCCAGATAAAGAAGAAAAGATTTTCAGCACGGAATATTCATGTCCTAAATGCGGATTCAGTTTTCCCGAAATAGAGCCGAGACTTTTTAGCTTTAACAGCCCTTACGGATATTGTCCCGAGTGTAATGGTTTGGGGATAGAGAATCCCTTTTCCGCAAATCCTTGTCCTTTTTGTGAAGGCAAAAGATTAAACAAAAATGCATTGAGCGTCAAAATAAACAACAAGAATATTTGGGAGACAACCAATATGACCGTTGAGAAGGCTTTAGAGTTTTTTATCAAAACGGGGGAAGATTTAAGCAAAAAAGATAAAGAAATTGCAGAAGTAATTTTTAACGAAATAATAAGTCGCCTTCAATTTATGATTGATGTCGGTTTACACTATATCAGTTTGAATAGAATGGCCGGAACTCTTTCAGGAGGAGAGGCCCAGAGAATTCGTTTAGCTTCTCAGGTAGGGACAAAACTGGTCGGAGCTTTGTATGTCTTAGATGAGCCGACAATTGGCTTGCATCAAAGAGACAACGAAATGCTGGTAAAGACATTGAGAAATTTGTGCGATATAGGCAACAGTATTATCGTTGTTGAGCATGATGAAGATACGATAATGACCAGTGATTGGGTAGTTGATTTCGGGCCGAAAGCGGGAAAGCATGGAGGAGAGATAATGTTTTCAGGACCACTAAATACACTTTTATTAAAAGGGAAAGAAGTTTCTTCTTGTAAACAGATGGGGAGTGCGCAGAAATCGTTAACCGGAAAATATTTGAGGGGAGAAGAAAAGATAGAATTGCCGAAAGAAAGAAGGAATGTTTTTGATAGTATGCCTAAATTAAAGATATCGGGAGCTTCGGAAAATAATCTGAAAAATTTAAATGTTGATATCCCCTTGGGCAGATTTGTTTGTTTGACCGGAGTTTCCGGTTCAGGAAAATCTACCCTGATGAATAATGTTATTTATAAATACGTAACCGGAAAACTTAACCGTTTTAAAAGAGATATTAAGGTTAAGGATGTTAAAAATATTGAATATTTAAATAAAGTTATTAGAATTGACCAGTCTTCAATCGGTCGCTCTTCGCGTTCTAATCCAGCGACATATACTAAGGTCTATGACGAGATAAGGAATTTATTTGCGATGACTTCCGAAGCCAGGATGCACGGATATAAACCTGGAAGGTTTAGTTTTAATCGTCCTGGAGGCAGATGCGAAAATTGTGAAGGAAAGGGAGTTTTAGAAATAGAAATGCACTTTTTACCGAACGTGGAAGTTGTTTGTGATGTCTGCAGAGGAAAAAGATTTAATAAGGAAACGCTGTCCGTCCATTATAAAGAAAAGAATATTTACGATATTTTAAATATGACAGTTGAAGAAGCAGTTGGTTTTTTTAAAGATATTCCTTTGATTTACGATAAAATTAAAATTCTAAACGAAGTCGGTTTAGGGTATTTGACTCTTGGTCAGCCGGCAACAACTCTTTCGGGCGGAGAGTCACAGAGGATTAAATTAAGCAGGGAATTATCTAAACACGGAACGACTAAAACTTTGTATTTATTGGATGAGCCGACAACAGGCCTCCATTATGATGATATCAAGAAGTTGATTATTCTTTTGCAGAAGCTTGTTTCTCAAGGGAATACAGTTATGGTAATTGAACATAATCTAGATTTTATCAAGTGCGCTGATTGGGTTATCGATCTGGGACCCGAAGGCGGAGATAAGGGAGGAAAAATGGTTGGGGAGGGAACTCCTGAAGAATTATCAAAGATGCCTACCTGGACGGGAAAATATTTAAAAAGAGTTTTAAAAGATGGCTAATTGGAAAAATAAAATTAAAAATATCCCCGACAGTTCCGGAGTCTACCTTTTTTATAAAGGAAAAGAGTTGGTCTATATCGGCAAGGCTACTTCTTTAAAGGACAGGGTGAAGAGCTATTTGAATCCCAAAACATTGAGGCCGATTGAAGTTTTGATGAAGAATGTTTCTGATGTTAAGTGGAAGACGACGGATTCTGTTTTGGAAGCGGCAATACTTGAAGCCAATTACATTAAGCAGCTTAAGCCGAAGTATAATGTAAAAGAGAAGGATGATAAAAGTTGGAATTTTTTCGCAATTACTAAAGAAGATTTTCCCAAGCTTATACCCGTTAGGGAAAAAAATTTAAAAAAAGAAGATTATTCATATGTTTTCGGTCCTTACGCTGGGATGAAGACAGTGCAGATGTTGAAAATACTTCATTCTTTGTTCAAGGTTTCAAGGTGTTCCCCTAACCAAAAAAGGCCATGTTTTGACTATCAGCTTAATCATTGTTTGGGCGTATGTACTAATGAAATTTCTTCAAAGGATTATAAGGAAAAGGCTATAAAGCCATTAATCCTATTTTTAAAAGGAAAAAAGAAGAGATTAATAACCTCTTTAGACAAAAAAATGAAAGATGCTTCTAAAAAAGAAGATTTTGAAGAAGCTAAAAGATTAAGAGATCAGATTTTTTCATTGGGGAAAATAAGGGATTTCGCCCTATTGGATAAAAGTTTTTTAGAAGAGTCGTTAATTAGAGAAAAATTTAAGATAAGAAGAATTGAAGGCTATGATATTTCTAACTTAGGAAACGAGGCAATGGTTGGAAGTATGGTTGTTTTTGATAATAAAGGACCGATTAAAAGTCAATACAAAAAATTTAAAATTAAAGGTGTTGTCGGACAGAGCGATGTAGATTGTTTAAGAGAAGTTTTACAAAGGAGATTGAAACATTCTGAGTGGCCTATGCCAGATTTGATTTTAGTCGATGGGGGCAAGCCGCAGGTCGGTGTGGCAAAGAAGGTTTTGAAAGAAAATAGTTTTAACATTCCTGTTGTCGGAATAGCCAAGGGACCGGAAAGAAAGAAAAACGAATTCTTTTTCGATGAAAAGAATAATTTAATTACGAGTCTTGAGGAATTTTTAATAAAAGTAAGGGATGAGGCTCATCGATTCGCGATAAACTATCAAAGAAATTTAAAAAGAAAAAGCCTGATTAATAATTGAAAAAAAAGGTAATAAATGCTAAGATTTATTTAATAAAATAATAAAAATATGAAGAAATTTAACTTTAAACCAAACTTTAAATCAAAAAAAACCTGGATTATTCTATCGATTATTGTCATTCTTATTGTTATTGGTTTTTCTTTATTCGGTGGGAAAAAGGGGCTGAAATACGAAACAGCTAAAGTCGAGAGAGGGAATTTAGTGCAAACGGTTGATGCTACGGGTAAGATAGAATCTTCGAATGATTTGTCTTTGCATTTTGATGGAATGGGAATTGTAGAAACGGTAAGGGTTAAGGAGGGAGATACGGTTAGGGCCGGACAGTGGCTCGCCAATCTATCTTTGTCTCAATTAAATGCCGGTGTTGCTCAAGCCCAAGCTTCTTTAGACCAAAAATTGGTCGGGGCTACTCCCGAGCAAATTGCTGTTTCTCAAAAACAAGTTGAATCAGCTCAAATATCTTTAAACAAGGCTGAGGATACCTTGAAAGATACAGTCTCTCTTAGTGGAAAGAATCTATCTGCCAAATATGATTACGCTTTAACAGTTTTGGATGATTCTTACATTAAAATGTATAATGCCTTTATTGCTACCAAGAATATCCAAACTGCTTATTTTACCGGCTACGATCAGGAAAGTTTAAATGTGAAAAGTAATTTAAGTTATAATATCGAAAAGCCAAAAGATCAGGCAAAATTAACGATTGACTTGGCCAGAAGCAGCAAAAAAATAGAAGATATTGACGCGGCCATTATTCAAACCAAGGATTCTCTTGGGAAGATACTTTTGGGGCTGACTGCCGTGAGAAATTCTTGTGACCAGGTTCCTTACCAAAATACCGTAACTTCTACAGAAAAAACATCCCTGGATACTCAAAAGTCATATATTAGTGGATTGCAGGCAACGATTTCATCGCTACAAAATGATATTTCCATATTAAGGACGCAGAATGAAAATAGTGCTAATGCGGCCAAAGCCACAGTTGATGCCGCTAAAGCTAATTTAGAATTACAGCAGGCTAATTATGACTCTCTTGTGGCAAAGCCGAGAGATATAGACATCGCTTATTACCAGGCTATTTTAGACCAGGCCATTGCCAGCAGGAATAAAGCTATCATTTACGCTCCAATTGATGGTGTGGTTACCAAGGTTAATAAAAAGAAGGGAGAGCTGATAAATTCTTCTGAGGCAATGATAGAATTACTTTCTCCTCATTACGAGATACAAGTTGATGTCCCCGAAACAGATGTGGTTAAGTTGAGCGTTAATAATGAGGCGACAATAACTTTAGATGCTTTAGGTTCGGATATAAAATTTGATGGCAAGGTTTTATCAATCGATCCGGCCTCAACAGAAATTCAGGACGTTGTTTATTATAGAATAAAAGTAGCGATTAACGATTCTGGCGATGGCACGATTAAGCCGGGAATGACTGCCGATGTTTTAATCAAAACTGAGAGCAGAGACGGAGTTCTTTTTATTCCTTCAAGGGCAATTTTGACTAAAGCCGATACAGGAGAAAAATACGTGAGAGTTCTAAAGAATGGAGTCATTGAAGAAAAAACAATAAAACTAGGATTGAAGGCCGATGACGGTAAGGTAGAGGTCGTTTCCGGATTAGACGAGGGAGAAGATTTAGTCTTAAGGGAAATAAAATAGTATGCTTATCAGCGTTAAAGATTTAAAAAAAGATTTTATTAACGATGAAGTTGTCACGCCAGTTTTAAGGGGAGTGACTTTTGATATAGAAAAGGGTGATTTTGTATCGATAATGGGTCCGTCTGGTTCTGGAAAATCAACCTTGATGCATATTTTGAGTTTTTTGGACAAGCCGACGGGAGGCAAGTATCTTTTTGAAGGCAGAGATGTTTCTCAGCTGGGCGATGATGAATTGGCCGAGATGAGAAGTAAAAAAGTAGGATTTATTTTCCAATCGTTTAATCTTCTAAACAGATCTTCGGTTTTGGAAAATGTAATGTTGCCTCTGGTGTATACCAATATTTCGGCCGAAGAAAGAGTCAAAAAAGCTAAAAAATTATTAGAACAAGTCGGATTAAGCCATAGACTGGATTATTCTCCGAATAAGCTTTCGGGAGGAGAAAAGCAGAGAGTGGCGATTGCCAGGGCCTTGATTAACGATCCGGAAGTTATTTTTGCCGATGAACCGACTGGTAATCTTGATTCGAAGTCTGGCGCCCAAGTAATGAAAATATTGCAGGATTTAAACGACAAAGGACATACTATTATTTTAGTTACTCACGAAAAAGCCACGGCCGAGCATGCTGAAAGAATGATTCGCATTAAAGACGGCGACATCATCGAAGATTGCACGGTTAACTGCAGGCAGAGAGCGGGCGACGAAGAAGAACTTAAGAAATAATATGGACATTTTTGAGTCAATACAAAACTCTTGGCAGATGATAATCCGCAATAAGGTGCGCTCTCTTTTAACTATGCTTGGAATTATTATTGGCATAACAGCCGTGATAATTGTTTTATCAGTCGGAGAAAGCGTACAGGGATTGATTTTAAACGAAGTAAAAAGCATAGGTTCAAATTTGATCGGTATTTTGCCAGGCCATGCCGAAGACGACGGTCCGCCATCTTCAGTTTTTGGAGTAGTTATCACTACTCCTAAATAAGATGACGGAGAAGCGATATTAAAAAGCAATTATCAGCATATTGAGTCTTTGGCAATGTATGTTTCCGGAAGCGATATTATTTCTCTGAATGATAAAAAAGTCAGTGCTACTTTCTATGGCACGTCGGCCAGCTATCCAGACGTACAGAATTCTTCTCTGGAAAGCGGAAGATTTTTCGACAAAGATGAAGAATTAAGTAATGCCAGGGTCGTTGTTCTAGGAAATAAAATAGCCAAAGATTTATTCAGCGATCAGGATCCTTTAGGTCAAAAAATAAAAATAAAAAAAACTAATTTTACCGTTATAGGAGTTTTGAAATCAAAAGGTGGAAGCCTTATCCAGAACGAGGACAGCAATCTTTTCGTGCCAGTTAAAACAGCCCAAAATGTTCTTCTCGGCGTAAATCATCTCGGATTTATAAGGGTTAAAGTTGATAAGCCGGAAAATATTGATGGGACGATAGAATACATTAAAAGTATTTTACGTGATAAGCATAATATTGATAATCCCAGCGAAGACGACTTTAGCGTTAGGTCAACAACTCAGGCGCTGGAGACTATCGGAAGCATTACCGATGCTTTAAGATTTTTCTTGGCAGCTGTTGCCGCTATTTCTTTAATTGTCGGAGGATTTGGGATTATGAATATTATGTTGGCTACGGTCCAGGAAAGAACCAAGGAGATAGGACTAAGAAAAGCAATCGGAGCCAAGAATAGCGACATCACCAGGCAGTTTTTGATAGAAGCGGTAACCATTACTTTCATTTCTGGAGTTATTGGAATAATTTCAGGAGCTTTGATTCTTTTCTTGATATCAGTCGTTATCAATGCCCTTAACTATCATTGGGAATTAATAATTTCCCCCATTTCAATAATTCTCGGATGTTTAGTTTCAATAAGCATAGGCCTTATTTTCGGAATAATCCCGGCCAGAAGAGCAAGCATGTTAAATCCTATTGAAGCTTTAAGGTATGAATAATATATATGCACAAATTGAATCGGCTTTCATTAGTTTAATGCGACAAAGATCTCGTACCTTTTTGACTATTATAGCAGTAGCCATCGGCATAGCATCATTGATTATAATGATTGCGGCGGGAAACGGATTAAAGGCGATGGTTATGAAGGAGCTTGAAGTCTATGGTTCTGATATGATAAATATAGAGGTCAGAGTTCCGGGAAAGGGTTCGACTGGCAGCGCCACAAGCTTTGCAACAGGAACAACTATAACAACCTTAAAAAATAAAGACGTTGAAGAGATAAGAAAGAGCTATAATATTGAAACGCTCTATACTTACGTTACGGGTCAGGAGATAGTCAAGTATCAAGGAGAAGCGAAGAGTGCGATGGTTTTCGGTTATGGAGCCGATGCCCCTCTAATCGAAAAACTTCCCATTGAAACCGGACGTTTTTATTCCGAAGACGAGGAGAATTCAATTTCTTCAGTTATTGTTCTGGGAAGTAAAATAAAAGATAATTTATTCGGAGATGATGAAGCAGTTGGCAAGTCAGTATACGTCAGAGGCAAGCCATTCAGAGTTGTCGGTATTTTGTCTGAGCGAGGAGCTTCTTTCGGGTTCAGCATGGATGAAGTGGTTTATATTCCAACATTAACCATGCAGAAAAAACTTTTAGGAACGGATTATGTTATAGGGGTTTCGGTAAAAGCAAAAGACCCGGATAAAATAGAAGAAACTAAAGATAGTTTAATAGCCTTAATGAGACAACTTCACGATATTAGCAATCCCAATGAAGATGATTTTGAGGTTATGACCATGGCTGATGCTCAAGAAATGATGGGGACGATATTGTCGGCTATTACAATGTTGTTGGCCGTTATTGCTGCAGTATCTTTAGTTGTCGGAGGAGTGGGCATTACCAATATTATGTATGTTTCGGTTATTGAGAGAACGTTTGAGGTAGGATTAAGGAGAGCGGTTGGAGCAAAAAGAAAGGATATTCTCTGGCAATTTTTATTTGAGGCTGGGATTTTAACATTTTTAGGGGGGTTATTCGGAGTAATTGTCGGAGCGGGAATATCATTGCTTATTTATTATGTTGCTATATCTTTTGGAATAAATTGGACTTATGCGGTTTCTCCTCTGTCAGTAATTCTTTCTTTATTATTTTCTGTTTTAATTGGAATGTTCTTCGGAGTTTATCCGGCGCAAAAAGCCGCCAATATGGATCCTATTAATGCTTTGAGACAAGAATAGTTATTTTATTAAATAAAGCATTCCTACGGCTATAAATATTAATGCGACCAAAAGCTTGGTCGTTTTTTCTTTCCGTTCTATTTTTTCCAGGAAATTTTTACCCTTAATAGGATTGAGGGAAAGGGCTACGGAAAAAAATATTATGACGGAGCTGGCTCCAACTGCGAACATCAGAGGCAATATCGGGTTAAAAGGAGGATTCGTGGCTATGGGGATGAATACTCCAAAAAACATAGCCGCACTATGGGGACAAAATCCGAGGGAAAAAAGAAATCCCCACAAGAAAGATCCAGATAAATTTTTGTTAGCAGTGATTTTTTTTGAATCAGGAGATTCGTGTTCGTGGCAGTGTTCTTTGCTTCTCAAGCTTATTAATCCAAAGGTAATCAGAGCTAATCCAATGATTAATTCTCCTTTTTCTTGAAGGAAAGAAAGATTAATTTTTGACAGTCCGAAATATATAATTATCGTTAAAACAGAATAAGCAGTTATTCTTCCCAAAGTGTATAACAGAATGTGAGGAAAGGTTTTTTTGAAACTTTTTGCTTCACCGACTATGTAGGAAAGAATGGCAAAATCTCCGGCCAGCGGGCAGATATCAAAGTTGATTATTACGCCCATTAAAAAAGCGGAGATTGCCAGCAGGCCCTGGTTATTTAAAAATTCAATCATGATTAAATATTATCACTCCTTTGTCAAAAATTCAATTTGGAGGTAAAATGGTGTTAACATGAAGACTTTAATCGTTTACAATTCAGTGCATCATAATAATATTGAGAAAATAGCGAAAGCAATAGCCGAAGAGCTTAATGCGGAAGTTGTAAAACTATCCGATTTGGAAAATTTTAATTTGCAAGATTATGATTTAATTGGACTTGGTTCCAGCACATATATAGGTAAGTACCATAATTTAATTTTGAATCTAGTTGATAAATTTGAGAATGTTTTAAATAAGAGATTTTTTTTATTTTACACCAGCGGATCAAAAGAGCATCAAGTGGGAAATAATTTTAATAAACCATTATTAGAAAAAATTGTTGCAAAAGGAGGGAAAGTTATCTCTGTATTTAATTGTCCTGGCCTTAGCGACTATGGCCTATTGAAGTCATTTGGAGGAATGAATAAGGGAAGGCCGAATAGTAATGATATTGAAAAAGTGAGAGAATGCCTCCATAACTTAAAACCAAAAGTTCTAACTCTTTGCTTGACCGTAAAAGATAACAAGGTTCTTTTAGGAATGAAAAAAAGGGGTTTTGGAGAGGGGAGGTGGAACGGGTTCGGAGGAAAGGTGGAGGAAGGAGAAACTATTTTGGAGGCGGCTAAAAGAGAAACACTAGAAGAGTCCGGATTGGTCGTTAAAGATATTGAAGAAAGAGGCTTGATAGATTTTAATTTTATGGATACGGGTAAATTAATGGAGGTGCATATTTTTGATGTTTTGAGTTACGAAGGAGAGCCGGTGGAAACCGAAGAGATGAGCCCACGTTGGTTTAATTTGGAAGAAATTCCTTTTCAAAGCATGTGGCCCGACGATCCTTATTGGTTCCCTTTGTTTTTAAAAAAACAAAAATTCAAAGGAAGATTCGTTTTTAAGGATAACGACATAATATTAAGTCAGGAGATAGATAATATTTAAAATAAATATTAATATGACAAAAAAATACATAATAATCGGGATAATTATTTTCTTAATGGTTTCTGTGGGAATTTTTTACTTTATCAATCAGAAGAAAGAAGTCCCTATCGTAAAAAATATAGAGATATATAATATTATAAGCGGACAGGCGATAAGTTCTCCGTTAACGATTAAGGGAAGAGTTATGGGGGGCCATTGGACTGGGTTTGAGGGCCAGGTTGGAATAGTTGAACTAGTTGATTCCGACGGCGAGAGACTTGGTTTGGCTATTTTAAACGCTACTTCTGATTGGATGAAAATGCCAACCAACTTTGAGGCAACTTTAAGTTTTGAGGCTCCGAAAGACAGCAACGTTTTCCTCATTTTTCATAACGAGAATCCGAGCGGAATGCCCGACAGAGAAGAGGTTATGAGTTTGCCCGTAAAATTTCTTGAAGAAACATCTATTGTTAAGGTTTATTTTAGCAAACAAGGCAATGAAGGTGATTGTACGGCAGTTTTCCCGGTAGAAAGAAATATTATTAAAACCGAAGCGGTTGCCAGAGTAGCGATTGAAGAATTAATCAAAGGCCCGACCGATGAAGAAAAGAATAGCGGATATTTTTCCGGCATTAATCAAAATTCAAAAATTAACAAATTGACTATAGTTAACGGAACTGCCATGATTGATTTTAATGAAGCCTTAGAAGAGGGAATCGGAGGTTCTTGTCTTGTTGCCGAAATTAGGAAACAAATAACAGAAACTTTGATGCAGTTTTCTTCAGTCAAGAAAGTTGTTATTAGTATAGATGGCAGAACGGAAGATATTCTTCAGCCGTAAAAATTAATATATGTTTGATGCAAATAAAGGAATTTCTTTAATTATAACAGCTTTAAGCGTAATAGTTTTTATTATTATAGGATTTTTTACCTATCAGCAGTTTTTTTCCAATGCGGGAGCAGAAGGAAATATTAATTTTTCAAGAGCTGGAAATTTATTAATCAATAACCCCGGGCTGGAAGAAAATACTTGGTATCTATTATACGAAAATCCGGGAAGTCCGGCTAATAGCGTCAAATTGTCTTTTAATGATAAAAGCGTCTGTAAGAATCAAGATAATTCATGCCTGGACCTGGTCGCGGGGGACAGGGCCAGTATCAAAGGCATTGAGACTAACGGAAAAGTTCTAGTGAGAGAATTGGAAATTTTAGGTGGAAGCGAAATTGATATTGTAAACGGTCCAATAGTTGTTGATTGGGAAGCGGCTATGGGTTTTTTAAATGATTGTAGGGTTAATGAAGTTTCATCAAATAATGAAAAAGAGGTTTATCTTACTCTTGATGATGGTAGAAAATTATTTACCGTTGAGTCTAAAGACGATTCTATTTCTAAAAAAATTAAAGAGATTGAAAAGAGGTGCGGGAAAATAACTTTTGTTTCTGAATAATTGTGGATAATTTTATTGCTTTAAAAAATAGTTAAAGGTAAAATATTTATAATTTAAAAAGGTCGGATAACAAATAAAAAATTAAAAAATGCAAAAACTAAATACTTTAGGTTTAATCGCCCTGATATTAGTAGTTATCGGAGGATTAAACTGGGGCTTAGTTGGTTTCTTTAGTTTTGATCTTGTTACTGCTTTATTCGGAGCCTCTCCTATGTTAGTTAAAATAGTATATGATTTAGTTGGATTGTCAGCATTGTATGTCGCCTTTGCTTACCTAATGGGAAAAGATTAAAAAAAATATTTTACAGCAAAAAACCGCTCTTGCGGTTTTTTACTTTTTAAATTTGTGATATAATAAAAACAATAATAATTAAAAATAAAAAAATGAGCAATACGAAAAAACTCTATCGTTCAAGAACAAACCGTGTTATTTTCGGAGTCTGCGGAGGTTTGGGAGAATATTTTGAAGTTGATCCATTAATAATAAGAATTCTGTTTATTATCTTATCTTTCACGGGTGGCTCGGGAATTATAATTTATTTGATTCTCGCAGTTATTATTCCTGAGGCAGACGGAGAAAAGAAAAGCAAAAAAAATGGAGACGTTATTGGGCAAACTCAAGAAAAAGCCCAAGAGATGGCTGAGGAAATAAAGAGAAACAGTAATTGGCTTGGTAGTGTTAAGAATATTATCGGATTAGTAATAGTTTTAGTCGGACTAAATATTCTTTTTGAACAGGTTTTTAGCTACAGTCCGTTTAGCTGGGTCAACTGGGGCGTTATTTGGGGATTGATAATAGTTCTTATCGGGTCGAAAATAATTTTTGGAAGTAATAAGAAATAAAAAAATGAAGAAATTAAACCAAATAAAACCTGCCGAAGCAGTTGAATGTGATTTTAGCAAAGCTTTTCTCGGGTTATTTATTGTTATTTTAGGTTTAGCTTTTTTAGTTAATAATTTAGGGATAATCGTTTTGGACGTAAATTTTTTAATGGTTTTCCCCTTATTGATTATTTTTATCGGCCTATCTCTTTTTAGCAAAAAAAGCATTGTTTCCACCGTTTTGGGTTCGATAGTAGCGGCAATATGCGTTTCCCTTGTTTTT
>JBBACM010000004.1:0-52708 GCA_041657045.1 Minisyncoccota bacterium | reverse complement strand
AGAGGGTGATATTCTAACTTTTGTCATTGACGCAATTGCCACCGGCGCGGCGGATATCTCAATCATCCTGGCGGTCAAATGGGCTTCGATTTCTGTGGCACCGATCGATGCTAAATATATCGTGGGCGCGGCAAATGCTCAACTGACTGGCGAGATAGTCAAAGATTACCTGGAGGACAACGAGGATCCCGACGCCTATCCTTCTTCGCCAACTGCATGGGATGATGAATTCGAGGGGGGCGGCGTGATCGATGTCAAATGGACTAAGGTTAACGATCCATTGACGGATGCATTAAATCAAACCGTTCACCCAGGATTCTTGCATGTTGGATTAGCGGAACAGTCAGGAACTGAGGTATTCGATAATCAAATACGTATGTATCAAGCGCCTCCGGTATGGAACGATGGTGATGGAACATGGGAATTTGTTGCTAAGGTAAATATAGGCATGACGGGATTGGCTGCTGAAGGAGGAGAGTATTGCGGAGTGTTTTTGTATCTTGCCAACTCAGCCAATGACGAATTTGTCGGCGCAGATTTAGCATTCAATGACAGTGCATCGGCTTCATTTGTATGGCAACGTGCAGGAAGCGCGGCCGATAATGGTTCTGCTGGATTTACCGGGATGACCACTAATCGAGAAACGGTTATTCAACCAGGTCAAGAAGTTTATATAAAATTACAAAAATATACCGGTTCGGGCAGCGGGGATTACGATCAACCACATACTTATAATGCATATGCTTCAGGTGATGGTATTATCTGGACGCAAGTCGGTACTATCTCTAAAGACTTCACCGCGGTTTGTGATGAAATTGGATTGTTATTTCGCAGACCAAAAGCTCAGGTTGGAGACCCTTATGGTATGGCGGTTGTCGATTTCTTCAGGAGAGTATCATGATCGAGAATGATGTCTGTATCGGAAAACCTCTGGTAGCATATTCAGATACCAAGGCAAATATCGAGGCTTTGGCAGGGTTGACAGCCGGAAGTATGGGCTATGCCTCTGATACTCACGCGCCTGGTTGGTTGATCGATGACACATGGTCGTGGCTGGATATTACTAAAGGTAAGACACTGACAGTTACAGGCAGCCCGACTTTAGCCGGAGATGCAACACTGACATTGACCACTGCTCTTACCAATAATACCGGCGCGGGCGTGCTTACCTGGCCCGCGGGCGGAGCGACGTTGACAATTGCAGGTACAGGTACGGCTATTACGGGTACAGGGACGGCGAATTATCTCTCTAAGTGGTCTGCAACCAATACACAGGCGAATAGTTTAATTAGGGATGATGGCACAACACTTGGGATTGGTGCTGCCCCAAGTGCTACCTATTATTTAAATATTTATAATATGTTCAACTCAGCTTCATTGGTTTATGGAACTCAATGGGATTTTAGAAATAGCGGAGGTCCAATTTATGCCGGAACGATGAAAGTGCGATCTGTAAACACAGCCACTACTAGCGTTAGGGGCTTGGAATTTGCGGCAGGTGTGCAAGCATCGACTGCACCTGCAAGTCTATCCGTAGAAGCCGCTGGATTTGTCGGCAGGATTTTTGTTTCTGCCGCGGCTGGATTTACGGCTTCCATTGCATTCGGTAAGGCAATAGTGGCGGATAGTCCGCAATGGTTTGCAGCTGGCGGAACAGAAAGTATGGTTAATGCTGCTGGTGTTTATATCAATAACCAGGGTCACGCGAATATAAGCGGAGATACTCACGGAATATATATTGCTGACCAGTCTGGCGCAGGAGGTAATGAATATTCTATTTATACCAACGCCGGTAATATCACCCTCAACGCCGGTCTAGCCGATGCCGCTGACTTCCTTTTGAATGGCACAACCTACGCGCTTATTCAAACTGATTCCAGTGATGATGAACTCTATCTATGCAACAACGCTGCGGCAAAACTGAGTTTCTTTGCCGTTGCACCCATTGTCCAACCCGCCAACACCACCGCCATTGATACCTTAATAGCAAACCTGGGACTGCGGGCGGCGGGCGGGATAGCCAATTTCGCGTCTACTGTCAGATCAACGACTGCCTCTTATAGACGGTATCATCATATTTCGTTGGGATCGGCTAACCCCGGTGGCTCTGGTGCTACATGGATAAATCCAAGTGCTACTACATCGGGCGGCTGGAATATTACATCGGCGAGTCATATATTGAGAGGCACATCGGATATTCATAGCGATTGGGACGGCGCGTCCGACATGACATTCGAAATTCGTTTTGCTGTCAACGTGGATAATTCGGGGGGCGCGGATGCTGATACTGTTGACCTAAAAGCGACTTTTTACTATAAGGGAATTGGTGACACGGCGGCAAAATCCCAAGTCGTTGAGGTTGCAACGATTGTGGGTAAATCGGCGAGGTATAAACAATTTGGGGTGAGTTTTACCATTGATTACGATTACGCCGGTAACGTTGTGGATGCAGGTGATCTTATTTCCGTTGTATTAAACCTTGAAACTGATACCAGCGAAGTAGACGATATTGTTGTATCAGAAATGACTTTCCACTACAATACAGCACATGTTGGGATTGAATCCGGCGATACATAATGATATAATTTACATGAAAGGAGCAATTTCATGCTAAAAGTAAGCGGTTTAATCAAAGATTCGACGATCATCAGCGATTTCTGTGCAAAAAAGGGATATGAAAAAGAATTGAGAAATCCGACAACCGGGGAACCTTATCCCAATCCCGAAAGCGAAGTGGATTATTTTGACCGGATTATCACCAATTATATCAATACCATAGTGAACGACCAACGCAAAGAGAAGGCAGAGAAGGCTCTGAAGTATGATAAGGCGGAATTATGAGCGATCACGAAATATCAACCGAGGATAAAATTGCGATAATCAAACAGGAAATTCAAGATTTCAAAAAAGCCCAATACACCCTTGAAATTCGCTACAAGGTCAACAAAAATATCGAAGCGCCCGATAATGTTCTGCATCAAATATCTGAAAACATGGTGAAAAACGAACAGGCTATTCTTGCCTACGAAGAAGAACTAAAAGCATTGACATCTACGTGATATTTGCTATAATTTGATTATCAAAAGTTTTCTTCTACTGTTCGTCATCCGGTCCCCTCTTATTGAGACCCTCGTGGGCGCGAGGGTCTCCCTTTTTAATAAATAGACCCCTCATTGCTGAGGGGTCTCATATCTGTGCATCATTGATCACGCGGTTATGTATTGTAAGTCAGATCATAGGCGACTCTCCTGGTTGCGGTGATTATATCATTCAACCTCGACAAAATGACGGCGCGCTTGCGGCGGCAAGTTATTAATTCTTGCCTCAATGTCGCAATAATCTCTAATATTCAAATTTAGGAAAGGTACGCATAAAGCTAATTCATAGGCGGTTATATCCTCCTTTGGATACCAATTATAAGTTTTGAATGTTATAACCTTTGCAATTCCATCTTCCATTTTAATTACAGTTTCCATAGTTCACTCTTTCATCTTGCGTAATAGCAGACTTGGATCACCTCCTTATTTTTCGAGATAATCACTTAAGTCAGTTGCGATTTGCGCCCGGGCGACTTCTTCAATCCTGACGAATTCTGGTCGCAATTCTTTGGCGACCTTCTCGAAGCCGCGTTTATCGAGCTTCAAAAGAGTGGCGTGTTGATGTTCAAGGCAGTAATTCACCGCTTCTTGCTCATCGTATTCGAGAACGGTGAAGTTTTTTATCTGAACGCCGCCAAGGTCTTTGATGCCGTTATCGAGATAATCCAGCGTAGCCTCATTGCGGATTTCGGTTTCCAACTTACTGACTAATTCGCCAACCATTGCCGCATCTGTTTTGAATGATTGCACTTTCTGCCAGAGTGGTTCGGTTTCAAGAACTTCCTGAGCGCGCTTCGCTGCATCTTGCGCCTCTTGATGTTTCTCACGCAACTTCGCCAATTCAAACAACATAGTATCAACTTTTATAGAAATAATTCTCCTTAATATCCTGCCTTCTTCAATAGGTCTGAAATTTCGCTGAGTATTCGTGCTGAACAATATAAATTTTGAGTTGTGTTCTGCCATTCGATATATTTCTCATTAATCGCGCCCAGGACATTATTCATCGTGTCCCATTTGGTGTAATCAACGGTTATCGTACCTTGTTTTGAGCAAACGGGCGCAATTGCTTGTACGGCTTCGAGTAGCAATCGCTTGGTGTTCTCGCAGGCTGCCCAGATAGCAGCGTTGGGATTGATCGCCGGGTTGACTTTGTAGGTGGGTTTAGGTTCGGGCATTATTTATTATCCTATTCATTTCTTTTCGATAATTAAACTTAAGTATGCTAAAATAAGAAACGTATTAGCCCAAATAAAATACAATAGTACATCTTTGTTTAATACGAATCCCATGACGCAGGCTATGATTGCCGCCAATATAAATAAATATATTATTTTATATTTCATTTCATCCTCATTCACAATGGCGGTAAAGTCGCCAAACGAATTACGATTAGTATCAACGCGGATAACTTCAGGTAATCAAGCGGGGTCATTTTGGGGGTGGTCATTTTGAATCTCCTCACTTCTTATTCGTAATTCGGGATATTCACAACCTTTGCCGGGATAATCGCAAGTAAGTGGCCCGGGAAAACACAAATGTTCGCATCCTTGACACTTTGGATATCCGACCTTATATTCTTTGCCGTTAATTACTGCCACAAATTTAGGTTTCATTTCACACCTCTTTACCTCCAACCTGTCGATTTCGGCGATGGCATTTCTGCATATTGTTAGCGCATGCATAGCGCACGATGTCCATGCAACCTCCAACGCGGCGGCGGTGTCGGGCTGTATCTTGACTTCGCGCACGTTCATTTCAGCGCCACAATCGGGACATACGAAATGGTCTGCTGGCGCGGGTGGCTGCTTGCGCACGCGGCGGGTGATAGAAATAACACCATGGTCTTTCGTTTTCACCTCTGCAACGGTGCGTTTTAATTTTACCGAAATACAATTGTCTGTAAGAGTATAGTATTTACCATAAGAACCAACATAATTGTCGCCAGGAAGCACTATTTCTTTATCGCCTAATTCCACCTCCTCCCACTCCTCCCGCTTCTCTGCTGGCGGCTCTTGCGCTGGGACGGAAGTTTCAGTTTCTGGGATAAGAGGGGCTGGATAAAGCTCCTTTATGTTGGCGACATGCAATTCTGTGTTACTGGTAATGAAGCTAATCAAATTATCAATAGAATATCTTCTGGTCCCATTGAGTTCAAATTTGCAAATACAATAACCATCATCGACAGTTACCACATAATCGGGCGGGTTTCCGTTTCTTCCCGCTTCTGGTTTTACCGCCGCTGGTTTCATCCTGGCGAGCAGGGCGGCGCGGACTTGTTCTTTTACGATAACTTCCTGAACGCCCAATGGATGACTAAATAATGCAAACTTTGCCAACAATTGTTCGTTGCTCCACGTGCTATAATCTTCGCTCATCGTTTCACTTCCTTTTTCTCGTAAAATCAAGATAATTTGTTCATATTACCCATTTATATTTATTACAATAAAATATATTACGAATGGTTTGATATTTTTTATTAGTTATAGACGCAATTTCCATAAACGATTTCCCTTCTTGTCGATATTCTCTCAATTTTCTTATCTCGTTTGCGGTAAATATCCCGGTTCCTCGTCCCTTTATTGCTCTATCTAAATCATTTTCACTCCTTGTCCCTAAAAATAAATGTTTCGGATTCACGCATGGAGGATTATCGCAATGATGACACACACACAAGCCATTAGGTATTATTCCTTGAGTTAATTCCCAAGATATGCGATGCGCTCTAAATAATTTACCATTGATTTTGTATATGCCATATCCATAGTCGTTTTTTATTCCGCTCCATTCCCAACAATCATTATTGTTTGATATATTTACCAAATCCCAAAAATCTTTTTTATTGATTCCGTTAATCATATTCGCCTTCATTTTTAAACTTTACCCCGGATATAGGATCGCTTAAGCTCGTGAGCCGCAATCACACGGGTGTACCCGATTTTCGTCCGGGGCTTGTTCTGGCAACACATCCCTAAGGGTAGCATTTCCTGCTGATGTGCTGCCATAGTGGGCGGTGAGAGATTCGGACTCCCGTAGTCCTAGGTACATCTGCTCTACAGGCAGACCCATTTATCCACTTTGGTAACCGCCCATTCAATTCGTAAAGTGCTGCCTCCCCGCTCGCGCCCGTACAAGTAGGGCAGGCGGGAGCATTAGGAGGAGAGGATAAGTGCTATCCTTCGCACCCCATTTGATAATAACCAGAGCAACCTCCGTCGCGGCAAAAGCGGTATGTCTGTCTGCCGCGATTAACAAAAATCTCACTTGATTTCATTTCGTTTCTAGGGCGCAATTTGCCACAATAAGTACATTTTTCAATAGTTGGATCGAGGGTTTCTTCTGTTGCTGACAATAATGATGTCGAGTACATTTCTTTTTCTTCACCTAATCCATTTTTATAGATAATCATTTTGATAACATTATCTACAAATTTGCCGTCACGATAAACCTTTCCATGTACTTCTGGTTCTGATTTGCTCACAATTTCACATATTTCGCCATGACCAAAATTCACTTTTGTTCCCGGTTCAATAGTCTCGATTCTTTCCTCTGTTATTTTTGCATATTCCATTTCATTTTCCTTTCTTTGGTCGCCCGCGCAGTCGCCGGGGGATAAATATTATTAATTTCCGACACCAAACGGTACGACAAATTGGCTCGCCTTACGCAATAACATAGCGCGCAACAATTGATCGTATGTGCCACCGGGAAGCGCATTATGTAGGGCGGTTTCGAGATTGCTTCCTTCTTCAGTGAAACATTCAAACGCTTCTGAAAGTTCCTTGAAATTAGGAAATGCTGCGTTAATTTTGATTTGCATGTCCTCGATGACTTGATCGCCCGTTGCGCTGCTTTGTACGCAAATATCTTTTTCATTTCGGATACTTCCCGTCGTTGAGTGCGTCAATCGCCTGCTTATCACTCGCGCCCATGTCTTTCCAACCCTTGAAGCCACGCGCTATCTTGACCACTTCTTCGATTGGCACATTCGCATTGATATTGATCTTTGCCAATACCGCGGCGGCTTCGGTTTCATCGGGAACCACATTTGCAGAGAGTAGAGCCGCAACGCGAGGATCGGTTTCGGATTTTGCCTTCTTTGATTTCGGAGTGGTCTCGACTGGCGCGGGAGGTTGTTCGGTGACGGGTTCAGGTTCGGTAGTTTCCGCGTCAGTGAATTGACCGTCAATAACTTCGCCGGTCGCCGGTTCTATTGGTAATTCCGACCGTTGATCGTCAAATTGTTGAGGTTCTGCGTCGCTTGGGTCAAGATATTCGTCATCGTCTTTGATTGCAGCAAGTTTGGCGGTGTCGTTATCTTTGATGAGTTTACCGTTGCGCTTGATGTTCAGTTTCGTCACAGTTTTGGCATACATAACCGGAGGATCTTTCTGCCATAAACCTGCTTTGTTGAAAAACGATTTTGAATATTTCTTTCCATGATCGTCAAGTTCTTCGATGCTCATGCAAAGTGACGATTCAAAACCGTTTTTCATTTTGAAATAATTGAAGTAGTGGGTTATTGGCTGCTCGATATCGGGATCGCCAAAGATTTCCAAAACGCCAGTAACTTGGTTGATGCGATGATCTTGATTGGCATAAATTGCTCCGGTATGAATGATGAGGTATTCTTTGGTTGAATGAGCAAGTTCAATATATCCCTGTTTCATAATTTGAAAGTGAGGGGTTTTCTTTTTGGAACCATCTTTTTGGGTTTCGTCATAGGCAATGATGCACGATAACCCAAGTTCTTTATTGATCGGCAAACCCAAAACCGCGGCGCGCATACACTCATTCAATACGTCTGATGGTCGGCACTCTTGAAGCGCCGAATCCATTCTCACTACGGTCAAAACGCTGGAAAGAAAAGACCGGGCGCGCTGCTTGTTTCCGCCAAACGCGTTTGCGAATCGTTCGAGCGTTTCTGTATTTTCTAGCGCAAGTGCTTTGAGTTGAGTGTATGGTGTAATCGCTTTACCGTTCTGATTATTGTCTGTCATAGTTTCTCCTAAAATCCTAAATACTCTAATATTTTATTTGCCGGTTTATTTATCGGTAGACTTTCTTCGACGCGATCCATAACCTCCCGGATCGTAGTATCCATATTGATTGTATTGACCGTCTTTACGCTTGCCGTGCCACCTTTGATACATAATCCGTGTTCAGGGCATTCGATATGACAATGCACCTTTGTAATATCTTTGTGAGGTTCAATAATCCTGGTTACTTTTAATTCTGACTGGCAGAGTGCGCACCGATTCCATTTGCAAAATTCCATTGCCGCCCATATGTCTGTAAATTCCATCGGCGCAAGCTGGTTATCCGATTCCACGCGCTTGCTTTTCTTTTTACGTTCGATATGTTCGACTTCGCTGGCGGGGATTTCTTCAAAATGCGCCACATGATTATCGAACGAATCGCCGGGAGAAAAGATATAAACCTTTTTACATTTCAGGCAGCGGATTTTATCCCGGTGTCCGAAATTGGTTTCCATAATGTATTCATTGACGCGGGTAGACCCACAACGCAGGCAGCGATAATGACGCAATGACTTATGCTCCCTGGTAATTATCAATTGCAAGCCGTTATCCCATTCAATTCTAGCCACCGGGAGCACCCCAAATCTTCACAGCTTCATCAAGTGAAACTTCATCTTTTTCCATCGCGTCCGCTATCCTGGCAAGTTGCTCACCGATAAAGATGAGCGCGGCGACAGACGCGGATTGTTCGTAAGTTGAATTTAGATAATTCATAGAACGGTAATTGTCTTTTGATTCTTGCTGGTAATAATCCAGCGGCTTTTTATCATCCTTAGGCTGGTTGCTCATGATTTCTCCTCTTCCATTTCCAATATCCTCTCGATTCTTATCAATGCGGTATTGCGATCCTGGTTAGCGAAATAACGAAGATTATCGTATGTGTGCAGCACATTATCCGATAGACTCGTGTCGAGTGATCTCGCCTGGTAAAATCCCTCAGACCGGGATGCATCAAGAAGTTTTATAAGATTTCGCTTTATAATGCCAATAGATTCTGTATTCATGCTATCATTTTATGCGAAAACCACCAAAAGTAAACCGAATTGTTAAGACTCCTTAACATAATTGTTTACATTTACTAGATTTGTTTTATACTGTGACCATCCTAGCTTATTCGCGAATGCATACACTGCTAATTGAAATATACGATAAGCCGGGATAAGGCAGGCGGCACGATTTGCACAAATGGCTTTGCGTAGGCGTGTCGCCTGCCAGATCAATTATGAAAACGACTATCAATCAACAGATATCAGCTATTCGCAACGCAAGGCTAAACATGGAACTTGATTTGACCAGAGAGAACAGCCCGAAAATTAGGGAGTTCTTGACCATGCAAATAGCAGCCCTCGCAGACGCGGAAACATTTTTGACGATGATCAAAAACGCATACAGTCAGGATATAGAGACGCGAAAGAGACGAGGGTACCGACCATGTGGAAGAAGGGACAAAAAGCCCCTTTTTAAAACGAGGAGTAAGGGATGAATTTTATACCTGAGCAATCCAAGAAAGCTTCGGACGTTCCGTATTTTGAAAATGTCACCGCCTCCGATGGTTGGCAGGGACAATCTACAACAAAATCAATTGAAACCTTGAAATCCGAAATTGTTCAGGCTATTTCGAGACTTGGCGGAACAGTACAAAGTTTTCAGCGTGGTAAATTTCAAATTGGCAAAACTGAACGCGAGGGATTTCAGGTATCTTATTTTATAGAAACGTCAACCGGCAAATTATTCAACGGACGCGTAGATATCGCGGCACTGCCAAACAAATACGATCCACGTTCAAGATCAAACATTGAGAAGCGGCGCGAACAATCCTTAAAAATGGCGCTTTTTATGTTTAGGAACGCAATGGATGGATTGTGGTTTCTTCAGCAATTATCCCCAGGATATGCTGGATTAATTCCCTGGATGCTGCAAGAAGGATCTGAAAAAACATTTACACAACTTTGGACGGAAGGCGCGACGATGGATAATCTATTGCCGCCAGGGGAATCCGAATTCGTTGATGCGAAATACAGGGAAATTTGATTTTATTGCGTGTTACGCCTTCGCAGGCTAATCCCAAAAAGAAAGGAGTAAAGTAATTCCAAGTGTGGCGAGCGATTTAATCCGTGAGACAATGGGGCGCGTCGAGAGGCGCGCCCAAATTTATAGGAGGAGTGATGTATAAAGTGCAAATAAGTGACGGTTTTGTAGAATTGACTTATACACTTGAGGGAAATGAGAATTATTCTATCCAAGAGATTATCGATATTATCTGTAAGAAAACTGGATTGCATGAGGCGAAATTTGTGATAAATTCCGTTTATGTAAATCCCGATCCCAATAACGACGGCGATCCCGAAGAATCCTGATAGTTTTTGATAGCAATTATGACCAACAAGTACCACGCGCGCAAGGTAATAATAGACGGGTATACCTTCGACAGTTTGGCTGAGGGCAACAGATACACGGAATTGAAGCTGCTTGCCTATGCCGGGGAAATATCAAATTTGGAAATCCATCCCTATTTTGTGCTATTCCCGCAAAAGTATATCCACGGCAAAAAATTGAATGCCATTGATTACACCGGCGATTTTCGTTATCTCGACGGCAATGTGAACGTAATTGAGGAGGTAAAGGGAATGATGACCAGGGATGCAGTTTTGAGGATAAACCTATTCCAGCGCCTGCATCCTGAGTATGAGTTCAGGATGATCAGGACGTTGAAGGTAAATGGGCGCGCAAAGGTGAAAAGGAAGGATATTTGAGAGGAGAAGCACAGATGGAGCAATACGTTATCGAAGAATGTCCACAAAAACTAGAACCCATCCCAGAGGTCATGTCAAATTTTGATCACGTAATTGATCGCGAAATAGAGAATAAATTAAGGGAAGGAAAATATTGTTCTAGTTATACGGCATGGAATTTTTATGGTTTTATTTGGTTTGAAGATAATAGATTTAAATGCCAAATTAATCAATATGGAAAACACATATCTACTTTGGAGGCCGATACAATTGATGAAATAATGAATGAAGCGTGTACAAATTACGGGAGCGATTGAAATGAGCAAAAATGACTATGCCCTCAAAAAGCGTTGCCAGCGCCTATTCCCTCTCATCGGCAAGAAATGTAATCGCTGTGGATTTTGGATATTCCTTCAGCGTCACCACCGCGACCGGGATAGGTCCAACAATTCCCCGGAAAACGTCGAGATACTTTGTAGATGATGCCACCAGGATGAGCATATCGCGGCCGGTGATTGGGCGCGAATGAAACGCTTGACGACGGCGGAAATTTAGATTATGATAATAGTAATTCAACGGAGTGGCTTCCGGTAAAAGAGCAGAAAAAAGTCATCTATTGGCTTTGTCTGTGTCCCCCTATCTGCTCAGGGAAGCCACAGACACAGACGAAGCCAAGAGGTGATTTTTTATTTGAGGTGATTATGCGATCTAATTATCATAGAGGAAATAGCCAAATAATTAAAAATAGACTGATAGAAGAGAGGGGGAATATTTGCAATCATTGTGGAGAAAATTTATATCTCGAATTAGATCATATAATTCCTTTATGGAACGGCGGAAGTAACGAAGACGATAATTTACAATTACTTTGCCGCGAATGTCATAAGAATAAAAGTTCAATTGATGCTAGAAATTATCACTACAGATATCCTCAAAGAATGTTTGACAATGGAATCGAAGTTCATACAACAAAACAAATCGGAATGTTCATCAGAAACTTTGAATTAATCAAGAGGTTCGATGGCTCCAAAATATCGCAATATCCATACCAAGATAATTGATTCTTTTGACTTCAATGCTATGCCGGATGATTTCACCAGGGTTGTTTGGATGTTATTAATTGTTGTCGTAGATTCAGAAGGTAGGGGAATAGATAATCCAGCCTGGTTGAGATCAAAACTATTCCCAATGCGCACAGATGTAGAATTAGACCAAATAAATAATTCATTTGATTGGCTATCAGAAAGAAAAATGATAATTCGTTATGAGGCAAATAACCTATCTTATTTTTATATTCCATCATTCAAAACTCATCAAAGAGGACTGGAAAAGGAAGCCGCGAGTTTGTTTCCCCCTTGCCCCGATCAACTCCAAACTAACTCCGGAGTAACTCTTGACTTAGGTAAGAGCAAGTCGCGGTCAGAATCAGAATCAGAATCAGAAACAAATACAGATTCATATTCAGATACAAACACAAAGGCGGCCCAGGTGCCAGAATTATCAAAAATCATAAAATTTTATGAATCTGAAATCGGTCTAGTAACTAAAACAATCTCAGATAAAATTATTTCTTACCTTGATGACAAAACAAACCCCCAATGGATCCTCGACGCAATCCGAATAGCCGCCGAACATAACGCCAGGAATTGGGCTTACATTGATGCTATTTTGAAACGATGGATCGCCCAAGGTAGCCAAGCGGATAAGCGCCAAAATTCAAATAATAAAATTCAACAATCCGATGAGGAGTATATTGATGAACTCGCAAAACGACTCTGAATTGATGTATTTTGAAGAAATGAAAAAGGAATGGCTGAAGGCGCTTAGACGACTTTGGTTTGCTTTTGACAAACCAATTCAAAATGAGCAATTTGAAGTTTATGCATCTGAATTACAAAACATTCCTCTTGGATTATTGGAATCCGGGATAAAAGCCATTATCAATAAAAGCAAATATTTTCCGCGGTTATCGGAATTGAAATCAGAGATATCCCAGGAAATGAAAAAAGATATTACTGATGGTAGTTTAGATCAAGAGAATATTGACGAATGGATTAGGTTTCAGGATGAAAAATGGTTGCATAAAGTGAAGTGGAATCGTGTAGAGGCAAACGCATGACAACATATTACTATCCCGAAACAATTGACCAGGAATTACACGAACAATTATTGCATGATCGCAAATGGATGAACGGACAAGAGCGAATGCGCGAATTGACGGAACTTGCCAGGAAAGCAGTGGAGCCAGAGGCAACACCATGACCCCTCAACCTATCCCCATCAACAATTGCCGCGAGCTTCCCGATGTTATCTTTGACCATTACACCTGTTGCATCTCTCCCGAAAAAGCAGCCGCCGAATTTAAGGCGCGGTTCGGAAAAGAGCCAACCGCGATATATTCATACGTCAACCCGACAACAAAGCACACTACGATGTTTGTGACGGCGGAGGTAGTATGAGTATCCTCTATAAATTCAAGTCCTATCTGCCATTCATAACCTCCGCGACATTCGACAAACAAACCCTCGTCCCTCTGATGCAAAAGCTCTCGATCGATGCCTCTCTCGCTATGGATAACTGGATCGAGGTTGACTACGATAGCTGGACAATCGGCCTCAAAATTTGGGGCGGCACGGTATTGTCGTTTATTTATCTGCGAAACGAGATAATCAAACCGACCGCGAATGAACTAGAAGAGGTGATATTGGCGCTTCCCGAAAAATACAAATACGACAAGGCGGCGTTCTTGCCGGAGGAAAATGGCGGTTATTCGATACACGCTATTTTGAATAGTGATTTATGAAAACAGGCGCTACGATGACCCAGGATGAAATAATGATTGCAACACCATACTCAAAAATGACGCTTGAAGAAACCGGTTGCGCAACCGGTTTTATGATAAGGAATCGTGTCTATGCCCATGACGTTCGGTAGCTTATTTTCGGGAATCGGCGGGTTTGATCTTGGATTAGAACGCGCCGGGATGGAAGTAAAGTGGCAAGTTGAGATTGATCCTTATTGCCAAAAAGTATTAGCTAAACATTGGCCAGGAGTGAAAAGATATAACGATGTCAAAGAAGTCGGAAAACACAACCTCGAAACAGTTGATCTTATCTGCGGGGGATTTCCTTGCCAGCCGCACAGTGTTGCCGGGAAGCGAAGAGGCGCACAAGACGACCGTGACCTCTGGCCAGAATATTTCCGCATTGTTAAAGAACTCAGACCAACTTGGATATTTGGTGAAAATGTGCCTGGAATCAGAACAACTATTCTCGACAATATTTATGCTGACCTGGAAAGTGAGAACTACACCGTTAGGACATTTAATATTCCAGCTTGCGCCTTCAATGCCCCACATATTAGAAAGAGAATATTTATATTGGCCTACTCCGCGCAACAATACGGGGCCATCGATCGATGCAAAACATTTAAGTCTGGATGGAGCAGTGAAATTATTACCAACCCCGGTATCAAGTCGGGGGGATTACAATTACAGTCACGGAAAGAAAGTAATGAAATTATCCAGAATAGCGAAATCTCTACCAACCCCAACCGCGAGAGATTGGAGAAGCGGGAAGGCCTCACAGGAAACAATGGAAAAGAATTCGAGACCATTATCAGAAACAATTGGTGGACAGTTGAACCCGAATTGGGTCGAGTGGTTGATGGGATATCCTCCCGGGTGGACAGACTTAGATGTTTAGGAAATGCTGTCGTGCCACAGATTATCGAATGGTTTGGGAAAATGATATGCGAGGCAAATATACAATGCCACTCTTGATTCAAGGTGATGCGCGGAGGATACCGCGTTTTATAAATCAATTTTTGTTGTATAATTACAAAAAAGGAGTAATGTCATGAAATCTAAATTTACGTTCGCTTTTATTTTCGGAATTCTGTTGATCCTACTTCTCACCGCTTCAAAACCGATGCAAATAGCCGAAAAAATGACCGCCGAACAATTGGCGCTCATCGCAGGCGCGGTTCTATCTCTCTGCTTTTCTTACATTCCTGGTCTCAAAGATTGGTTTGATCCGCTTGAAAATAAATATAAGCAAGCAATCATGGGCGGATTACTTTTGGTTATAGCATTTGCTGTATATGGTCTATCATGCGCCGCGGTATTCAATTACTTCACCTGTGACAAAGCTGGATTTTTGGAAGTGGTTGACATTTTGATCAAGGCATTGATAGCCAACCAGTCGATTTATCTGATAACCAAAAAGGGGTGAGTCTATGCCAGCCGCCATTGCCGACAGAAAACCAACATTGGCTGGTCATGAGCAAAGAATCACCTCCATCGAAAATGATATATGCCGACACGAATCATTCATAACCGGCAATGGCAGCATTGGCGCTAAAACTGATATTGAATTGCTCAAAACCGCCGTCAACGACATAAAAGATAGCTTTAAAGGAGTTCAAAAAGCTCTCTGGGCGCTCGCCGCTTCTGTTATCGGTGCGGTAATTATTTGGCTGATTACAATATATTTCCCGGCGCATATGTGATCTGATGCAAAAATCAACGAAAGCAAAACTCGCAACAGCAGGAACGGCAATCATTCTTGCCGTTTCTTCTCTCATAAACAGTTATCAAAATTCCCCTACCACAATTGTCAACAATAATCCTAACGTCGTATACATTGCAACAGGAGCCAATGGTCAAGAGATTATCGGTGTGCTGGATAAAGCGGATGTAAACGCGAGTCTCAACAAACGGGGGGATATCGTTGAAACTTCCGCCTTTATCGCCTACGATGCGCCTCCCGATAATCCCACCTATCTACCTATAATCATCAAAAAACAATCCGTGAATTGGCCGGCCGATCGATCGCGTGTAGGCTATTGGCGACCAGCCCCGGGCGGAGTAAGCATCGGACATCCTAAAGTGACCGCGGGCACTCTTGGCGGTCGTATTTGCTTCGAGGGAAACTGTTCCTGCTTTATAAGCAACGCTCACGTTATGGGCGGGCTTAACGGCGCGCAGATTGGTGATCCTATCCTTCAGCCGGGACCTCATGACGGCGGCGTAGCAGGCGATGAAATTGGCAAGATCGTTGCGATAGTTGCACCAAGAAAGAATGTAAACAACGTGGTAGACGTTGCTATTGCTTGCGGCGATGAGTCTACCGTCTATTCCGAGATTTATGGTATCGGCGCGGTGAATGATGTTTATCCAGAGCCATTTATCGGCATGACAGCAACGAAATGCGGAAGATCCTCAGGCTGCACCGTTTTGACATTGATCGGCTTAGACGCGACCGTGAAAGTCGGATATTATACCGGGGCGTCGAAATTGCCGCAAACATATACTTTCGTGCATCAATTATTATGGCAAGGCAAGAGCTCGCCGGGAGATAGCGGGAGCGAGATCGTCACGAATAATTTGATGGATGCACTTCTATTCGCAGGGAATGACGATAACCAAGTGATGAGCAACGATCTGGATTTCATATGGCAGTCGATCCCGGGTGCGTATTTGCCAGGGATGAGATATCAAGGATTAATATACCCATGACATGGTCAGGCGGTCTTGTTGATTGGATTGAAGATAACACGGCTTTTATATCCGTTGTATTTTCATGGCAACTTGATTTAGCTTATCAACGCGCTGTATGGTATAAACAGCAAGGTTATCGTGTGCGCGCTGGAGGCCCCGCCGTTATTGTCCAACCCGATTATTTATCATCAGTTGTGGAAATTGGCGGAGAAGTCAATGCGTTATCACGCCATAATCCCGAGGCAACTTTTACTAGTCGGGGATGTATCCGCAATTGTGCATTTTGCCTTGTGCCAAAGATCGAGGGGAATATCAGGGAATTACCAGATGACCAATGGCAACCAAAGCGTGTTATTTGTGATAACAATTTATTAGCAACCAGTGAAATTCATTTCAATCATGTAATAGATCGCATAAATAACATTGTTGGTATTGACTTCAACCAGGGATTAGATGCACGATTGTTAAACGATGATCACGCGAAAAGATTAGCAGAATTAAAAGGTGCGACAATTCGTCTTGCATGGGATAACATCAAAACAGAAAATCAATTTATGATTGCCTTCGATAAATTAATTAAGGCAGGAATTCCCAAGAGTAGGATAAAAGTGTTTGTTTTGCTCGGATATAAAGATACCCCCGAGGATACTCTTTATCGTCTTGAAACAATAAGGGATTTAGGAGCAATTCCTAATCCTATGAGATACCAGCCAATTGATACCAAGAGACGCAATGAATATATCGGAGAACATTGGACAAAAAAAGAGCTTGCCAAATATATGCGATACTGGGCGCGTCTTAGTTGGTTCAATGGTATAAAATTTGAAGATTATGATTTTCATCAAAAAGCGAAGGATAACGATATTGCTTTGCCAGGGATGCAGGCGAGAGGATTGGCGCATCCGTGAGCTGGATAAAAGTTGCTGACGAAAGACCGCCGATGAATGAGCCTTTATTGGTTATTGTTCAGGAATGGGGGCAGCCTGCATCGTTGGCTATTGCGAGGGCGTTTCAATCAACTATGCCCAACCAACCGATACAATGGGCGCCTGTGGAAAAAGTGTATCATCTTGAACGACCTTATTACATTGCGGATCAAGTTAGATATTGGATGAAGATTGACGAAATGCCTGAGGATGTCAAGAAAAGAGAATTGATGCTAATAAATTGCACGGAATGAGAATGGAGATATGATGAAAATAAAAGATATTGTCAGAATCGAAAACGGTGGAATCCAAGTCAATTATGGCGATAGGGGATTTACCACCGATTCCAACGCGGTACAATCGCAACTACTTTTTGAAATATGGCAGGAATTGAAGAAATTAAATAAAGAAGTCGAAAGACTCAGGGGCGATGTTGAAGTTATTAAATTGCAGAGGTGATTGATGAAGCCAGGATATTACCCTTATAAAATGCATGCGACCGGCAGAATAGTGATCGCTATTGTGCTCGAAGAATTGCAAGGAATGTCGGATTGTGTTATCGTTTACCCGGACGGCAAGGCGCTTCACTACAACACGGATACAATGGGCGGCGAGTGGGGAGAGAAGATTAAATTCAAAAAAGAGAGGATTAAATCATGACATTTGAAGTAAACGGTTATGATGTTTCAAAACACCAGGGCGAGATAAACTGGCCGGTATTCAGTACCTTTGGCGATTTTTATATTATCCGGGCAGGATCGATTGACAACGTTACCGGGCAATGTTATGAGGATTATCAATTCAAGAATAACACCCAACGCGGATTACCCTACGGCAAACCGATGGGGACATACTGGTATTTCCGCCCTCAATTCAGCGGTATTTTGCAAGCGGATTTTTATTGCAAGCTCATTGAGAAATATATCTTCAAGCCTGGATTCAATTATGGTTTCAAGATCGAGCCGTCTTGTGATGCAGAAGAAGATGCCGAACTTTCAGCCAACCAAGTTTTATCGTCTATTTGGGTATTCAACAATCGGATAAACGTCAATCTTGGCGTTATCAATATGATTTATACCAGCCCAGGATTTTGGGATGATGCTCACGTTACAACCTGGGCGCATGAACATCCTCTCTGGAATGCTCAATGGCCAGGAACGAACGCGCAAAAGCCGGTAATCCCGAAAGATTGGTCAAAGCACAAAAAGCAAGCTCGTTTCTGGCAATGGAAGGTCGGTAATAACGGGCAAGAACTTGGATTCGGGATAGGTTCGAAAGGCGTGTGCATGGACAGATTTATGGGTACGCGGGCGGAGTTTGATGCGCTTTATGGAACATCGCCAATCCCCGATCCCACTCCCGATCCTATCGATCCTCCATCCGTCGAACATCGCTTGACGGTGTTGGAGCGCGAAGTAGTCAAGCTGGGTGGGGACTTGACACCTGAATAATAAGTGATAATATTTATTCGCACGCGCTGCTCTATCGCTTTTTGGTCATATTCTCCTTAGCCACCACCCTATTGACCCGTAGGGTGGTGGCGTTTAATTTGGTATAATGGGGGCATGAGTGATAAGGATATCCAATTTCAAGCCACTGTATTCAAAGTACAAACTCTTGTCGATGGTGGTATCCGCATAACGATGGACTTATCAGAGAACGAAATTGAGGCAATGGCGAAATTGGTTTTATGCCATAAAGCAAATGCAGTTTTAGAAATAACTGCAATTCCTTTGATAAACAAATCGATCAAAGAAAAGGAAACCGAGTTAGAAAATGGCTCCTCCAAAGGGAAAGTCAAACAATCTCGCTGGCAGACCCCCCAAGAGCAAAGCACTATCAGAACTCTTACGGAAGGATCTTAATCGTACATATCTGAATAATGCGGGACAAAAGATAGCGGCGAAGCGCATTATTACCAAGAGGGTTATCGACGCGCTTGTCACCGGTAAATGGCAATTGGCGGACGGTACTTTTACCTATCTTTCATTCGGGGAAACCGCGGAATTGATCAAGTGGGTGTTCTTGCGGGTAGACGGACAGCCGCAAGCGGCAATTAATGTCACCAGTGACGGAGAATCTTTGACCAATGTAATAAGTGTCGTGGTTCACAATGGCGATAGCAGCGACCCAACATGATTTCGTCTTACCAATAGCAACTGAACAAGACCTCAAAGATTTTGTATTGATTGCCTTTGGAATAAAAATCCCCGATAAACAAATATGTCCTAATCACTCAACGCCTTGGCGCGCTTTTTGTGATGCTTATTTTGGAAGATCGCCCGTTTCGGTATGGGAAGCCTCGCGCGGTTTCGGAGGTAAGTCATTTCTCCTCGCGCTCTTAGGACAAGTTGAAGCCGCAACACTGAAATGCGATGTAAATATCCTGGGTGGGTCAGGTGAACAATCGACGCGCGTCCATGATTACATGCAGCGCCTTTGGGATTACGAAGATGCGCCGCGATATCTTCTCGCCTCCGATCCTTCCAAGATCGAGACTAAAATGATATGGGGCAATAAGATCAAAGCCCTCATGGCTTCTCAAGCGTCAGTACGCGGTCCTCATCCTGTCAGGCTTCGACTTGATGAAATTGACGAAATGGATTTGAAGATCCTCGATTCGGCTATGGGGCAACCAATGAGTAAAAATGGCGTTCCAAAACAAACGGTTATGTCATCTACTCACCAATACTCAGACGGAACGATGACAGAAGTCCTGAAGCGAGCCAAAGAGAAAGAATGGCCAGTCTATACGTGGTGTTATCGTGAATGCCTGGAGCCGCACGGCTGGTTACCCGAATCGGAAGTCGAGAGTAAAAAGATCGAAGTCACTAAAGCAATGTGGGATAATGAGTATGAATTACAGGAACCATCGCCAGAGGATAGAGCGATAGCCACCGATAAAGTTGCATTGATGTTCATGAAAGAACTTGGAGAATTCAGGGGAGGCAATCGAGAATATATTGAGATAGAACCTCCAATGCAAGTATGTAAAAAATGTGGGTACGAGAAGATCATCAAAGAGGGCGAGGAGGAAAACAAAGAATTATGCCCTAATCAATGCACAGATCGTAAAGGCGAAAGAATAAGATTGACTATGGCGATTTACGGCACCGGGGCGGACTGGGCGCGTAAACAAGACTGGACAATCATCCCAACTATTCGAGCAGATTGCAAGCCGATGAAAGTTGTTGCATTTGAAAGAATGGGGCGCGAACCTTGGCCGGTCATGGTTGAGAAATATCAAAAAAGATTGATGCGATATGGCAATAGATCGTGCCATGATGCAACTGGTATTGGTGACGTAGTAAGCGGATATTTGACTATTCCATCAAATGGTATAATCATGGTCGGACGCGAACGGACGGATTTACTCTCTAACTATATCAACGCCGTGGAAAGACAAGAAATAATATCGCCATTCATTCAATTTATGGAAACAGAGCATAGATTAGCCAGTGTGGATGATGTTTACGGAAGCGGTCACTTGCCCGATACAATATCAGCTATGGCGTTAGCATATAAAGCGATTTCAGCGCCGACTGGAGTGATATTCATATGAACTCAAAACCACCACTTATACAACGGGCGAAAATCGCTCTTAATGTCTTTCGGCACGGATTTCCTCAGTCGCGCCAATTTTCTTCAGGCAGCATAATCATGGGAGAGGATAAGCAAGCGCCTTTTATCTGGCCTTCATTCCGATTAGGTCAACCGCAATACAAGATGGTAGATATACAGACATATATCGAAGAGGGGTTTAACATCAATGCGCTTATCTATTCGGCAATCATGTATAAGGCGCGCTCGTCTGTTATCCCTAAATTAAGGGCATACGAAGGCGATCCGGAAAAACCGGATTTATGCAAACCGGATCACCCATTATCCAAGTTGGTCTCACGCCCCAACCCTTCTCAATCCTGGCGTGAATTCCAGATGCGGCAAACGATATTCCTGAACCTGAGCGGCGATGCATTTGCGTTATTGATAAAACCGAATAGAGATAATCTTGAGGGTGCTTCTTTTATTGGATTGGATTCCACGCGAGTATACATTATCCCTAAAAAAGAGAAATCGGAAATTATGGGTTATTGGTACGTGCCTGAAGGAAAGCCAAAAAGCGAAGGGATACCGTTGCTGCCAGAATACGTAAGCCATGTGAAATTACCTAATCCAGGCGACCCATTGGAGGGTAATGGATACGGTCTCTCTCCTATTTCCCCCGCCGCAAGAACGGCGAACGTTGATAATGCGATCACCGACTTTATCAATATATTCTTTGAAAAGGGCGCGGTTGTGCCAGGTTTGTTGTCCACAGAGCAAATACTCAATCCGGATACCGCCAACATGCTTAAAGAACGCTGGAACGAAGTTTATCGCGGATACAAGAACTGGAATGATATTGGCGTGATGGATAAAGGCACAAAGTACGAACGCATTGGTATGAACTTCCAAGAAATGAGTTTTGCAGAGCAAGACGAGAGGAATGAAACTCGTGTATGCGGCCCCTTCGGTGTTCCTATTTCCCTACTCGACACGCGTTCGGGATTGAAAGCCTCCACGTTCAACAACAAGGAAAACGACCGGCGCATGTTCTGGGAAGATATCATGCTGCCCGAAATCGGTTTATTCGAAGATGATTATCAATATTATCTGACCCAAGATAACGCGTTCGTCAAGATGGATTACTCAGATGTCCCGGCGCTGAAACGCGATATACCAAAAGCAGTTACCGCGGCTTATCAATTATGGACTATGGGCGAGACCAGGGCGAATGCTTATGCTATCGTAGGTATTGAACCTGTCGGCGATACACCCGGAGCCGATACCAGCTATCTTCCAATCAGCGTTATGCCGGTAGGTTCTGAAGCTCAGGAAGCCGCTACCACCAACACCGGCGCGGCTTCGAGCGAAGATGAAGATCGAGACGAAGGGAAAAAGAAATCCAAGAGAGCTTCAAAAAAATAAAACGGGGAGGCCTGACCCCGGAGCAAAAAGAGGCGCAATGGAAAACCAATGACCGGATAGCGCAAAGTTGGGAAGGTCGGTTTTCGGCGTGTGCGATCAAGGCGATGGAACATGACAAGCGCGCACTGTTGGCGATCCTAAATGATCATAAAACACTGATACTCAAAGAGCGCAAATCAATCGATTGGGAATTAGTCGGTAAAGATTGGGACGAATATCTCTCAGAAGCGGGGGAGGATGAATGGCGCAAGATATTTATGCCGGTTATCCAGGGTGTGATGACTGACCGGGCAAAGGCACTGGTTGCAGATTTTGGCTTTCAATTCGATGTAGTGAATTTCTACGCGCGGGAATGGTATACGGATTACATGCTGCAATTTGCGCAACCGATAAACGATACCACTTCCACCACACTCAGTAATATGCTTGACCAGGCAATGAACGAAGGCTGGTCTATCCCGGAAATGCAAAAGAATCTCACCACGACATTTGACCAGTGGATGAAAGGTGATTTAACACCAGAAGAGTTTACCTGGTATTCGGAAAGAATGCCTGCTTATCGGACTGAGAATATTGCGAGATCCGAAACTATTCGAGCGAGCAATAAAGGATCAAAGGAACTATTTCGAGATAACAAAGTTGAAGAAAACGAATGGCTAGCTACAAATGATAGCAGAGTAAGGCCTGAGCATTGGGCTGCTAATGGTCAAGTTAGAAAATTAGACGAGCCATTCGATGTTGGCGGCGAGAAGTTGATGTATCCAGCCGACCCCGCGGGAAGTCCAGAAAATACCTGCAATGATAGATGCACATTAATACCAGTCATAAAGGAGATTGAATAAATGCCACAATTTGAATATGACGTAATCACGATCAAACCACCTTCGAACACGCAACTTCAAAATATCTTGGATGAACGCGGTAAAGAAGGTTGGCAATTGGTAGATAGTTTCGGTAACAGTCGCTTCGTGTTTCAGAGGGAAAAGAAAACGATCGGTCCAACAGAATTCAAAACAGCGAACGAATCAGACATTGCCCCGCTATGAGCATTCAATTGTTTTTACAGGCATTTTATAAGTATCTCGTGGAACAACGCCGTCATCAGATTGCGCAAGTTAAATCTCAGGAGCGTTTGATAGAATTTGTCGGTAGTCTCTTGACTAATCCTCCGCAAGATGATATTGGAAATGACGATATACAAAATGTGGTAAAATCTAAGCAATAATCGAATAACAGACTCCCCTTATAGGCGCGTCTAAATATTATCAGCCTCCTATGCCCGCTGCAAAGCGGGTTTTTTTATTGAGGGCGTAATCATGAATCAAAAATTAGAAGATTACAAGAAACTCCCAGGCTTCGAATATAAACAATGCCAAACGTTCATCAAGTCAGTCGATGAAACACAAGGCATTGTTAATCATTTTGTTGCAATTCTTGGAAATCGTGACGAAGGCGGCGACCGCATCGCCAGCGGAGCCTTTACTAAAACTATTTCAGAGCGGGGGATAAGAATCAAGGTTCTCGATCAACACCAGATGGATTCGGTGACAAAGATTGTTGGTAAACCGATTGCGCTCAGAGAAACAAGCAGGAATGAATTAACTCCCGAAATATTATCAAAGTATCCCGATGCTACGGGCGGATTACTCGCTACCACTCAATACGCAATGAAAACAACTCGCGGATCAGATGTTTTCCATTTGGTGGAGGGCGGCTTTGCGCCCGAATCCAGCATTGGTTATGATGCCCTCGATGTTGAATATGTCAAGGAAAAAGATTTATCCGGCAAAGAGGTTACAACCCGCGTTCTTAAAACAATTCGTCTTTGGGAATATTCCAATGTCGTATTTGGGATGAATCAAGCAACATATGTCGTTGATGCAAAATCAAAATCACCAGAAGAAGGCAAACCCTGGGACATATTTCGCGAAGGCGATAAATGGGTAGTTTACAAAGTCGACGAGAATGGCGACAAAGTTGGCGAGGCTCTTGGTTCCCACGACACAGAAGAAGAGGCGCGTGCCCAGGTTGAGGCGCTTTATGCCAACGAAGGAAAAGAAGAATCGTTGAATCAAGAGAATAAATCCCTTGACGTTACGAAATTACTTTGCGAAATAAATCAGGCATTTGATGACCAATTCAATAATACTTTTGACGCACAAGGCTGGCGTATTTGGAAAGCGTACGCACGTGAAATCTTTGACGATCACGTGATCGCTTGTCACCAGGAAATGAAAGAATTCGATTGGTACAACGTTTCCTTCAAGCGCGACGAATCCAATAAGATTGTATTCCAACCACTCCCGGAATGGGTCGGAGGCAATTACCTTTTCATTATTGGAGCGAAATCGGATATCAAACCTTTATCGACTAAATCCGGGCGCGTCATCGCTAAACGCAACGCCGAACGTCTGGCAACAATCCGCAAACTCTTACAGGAAATCGAAGAGGACGGCGGATTATCCGAAGAACCTGAAATAGAGACTCCTAAATCAAATACCCCACCTGAGCAGGCCGGGGATAAAAAGGCCGGGTCGTCACCGACACCCACCTCAGACGATCTACTCAAATTAATCGAAATTGAACAACTTGAAATCTCATACATGAGGTGAAATCATGAATACTGTAACTGTTGAAGAAAAATTAAAGCGAGCCGAAACTTTATTCGGCGAAGCAAAAGCGATTTTAACTAATCCAGAGCGCACCGCCGAGGATTCGGCCAAAGTCGAAAAGCTGATGGAGGATGCTAAGGCTCTCAAAGCCGAGGCTGCCAAACTCCAAGAAATCGATACCTTCAGCAAAGAATATCTCGCGGCTGAGGAAGTCAAGCAAGAGGCTGATAAAGCCAAGGGCGAGCGCAAAGACCCTAAGCAATTCAAGGACTGGCAGGAATTCTTGAAGGCCGCTTTTTATGCCAACCACCGTATTCCCACAATGCAAAAACTTGACCCCCGCCTTCAATATTTCAAAGACGAGAAAGAGGAAGGCCACGAAGAAAAAGTCATGGTTGAATCGGTTGGCGCTTCAGGTGGCTTTCTTGTACCCGCCGAATTCATGGCGACTCTTCAGGCTGTGACCGCTGAACTCGCATTGGTACGCGGGCGTGCCTCCATAATCCGAATGCGCCGACGCCAGATCGGGATTCCAGTCCTCGATCAAACCACCACAACCGCGGGTATCCCTCATTGGTTCGGTGGTATGCAATTCTACTGGGCGGAGGAAGCCGAACTAAAGACTATCACCGATGCGAAATTCCGTGAAGTGCAATTGGTCGCTCACAAACTAATCGGCTATACCACCGCTTCCGACGAACTTGTTGCCGATTCCGCTATCTCTTTGGCTGACTTCCTGAGTGGACCTCTTGGAATGGCGGGCGGTATTGCCTGGATGGAAGATTACTCGTTCATCCGCGGAACAGGAGTCGGTCAACCTTTGGGCGTGATCAACGCAGGCGCAACAATCTCAGTCGCGCGGGATGCTACTAACCCAACCTATAACGACCTGTGCAACATGGTGGAAAACTTCATGCCCTCCGGTCGCGGTGTATGGTTTATCTCGCAATCGCTGTTCTCTGAAATGCTTCAATTGAACGGCCCCGCTGCTAATCCTTCGTACATTTGGGGCAATGCAATTGCCGGTGTACCAAACACTCTACTTGGCTATCCCGTTGTGTTCACCGAGAAATGCCCACTGCGTAACAATCCCGGCGATGTCATTCTAGCCGATTGGCGTTACTACCTGATTGGTGACCGGCAAGCCACCACGGTTGAATCTACTCAATACGACCTCTGGCGCTATGATAAAACTTCATGGCGCGCTGTCCATCGTGTAGACGGTCAACCATGGTTATCGCAGCCGTTGTATTACGAAGATGGTACAACAATGATAAGTCCTTTCGTGATTTTGGGCGCAAAGTCAAGTTAACAGAATCTAATCACAATAAAGGGCAGGCGTAAAAACCTGCCCGATATTGATAGGAGTAATCTCATGGAATACACTCAACGATTTTCTGAAGGCGCTGCAGTATTGGCGGTAATCAACCCGGCTGCTTACACTACTGAACAAAACACCGGCTATGTGTCTCTCGCCAACTATCACCGAGCAGCGATCATAATCCATTGCGGCACACTCGCCGGAAACCTGGACATCGATATCGAGGAAGCCACTACAACCGCGGGCGCGGGCGCGCAAACGTTCGATGCAGGCGGCAAGGATTTGGCTCTCGTTGGAACCACGGATAACAACACGGTTTCAATTATCGAAATCCGTACCGAGGAATGCGACGTTGACGATCATTACGATTGCATCAATGTCGAACTCACGCCAGCCGGTCAAGCCTCCGATATCTTCAGCGTTTTGGTTTTGGGTCTGGAGCCTCGCTTCAAACCTGTACCAACCACATTAGTCGACTCTGTAACCGACTAATCTACTATGGCGTCTTAGGGGCGCAAATATCCCTTCCTTTCCGATTGGGGTAATGATATAATGTCATTACCCCATTTCGGTTCTAGGAAAGGAAGGCGAAAGGGACAATGTGGATACAATTAAAATCTTGTAAACGTATTCTTGAAAATGGTAAGGAAATTTCCAGAAACCCCGGCGACTGGGTGAATGTCGGGAAACAACAAGCATTATTATGGATATCTCAAGGGGATGCGATATTGCCGGGTAAATCGGCGTATAAGGAATTCGATCTATCGCCCGGATCGGGAATTCTCGTGATAGGGGATGAAAACAAAGGGCATAAAATCTTAGAGCCAATAAAAACGGAAGTTGAAATAATCTATGGGATTATAAATCTGCCATTTCAATATACGGTCATTTGGAATACCGACTTAACTATTGCAGTCGAGAAAATAGCGGTCGGATTGCTTCTCTTGCAGACATGGGAAATGGCGGTTCCCTTATTCGATTACGATACGCTTGCCGCCAATGTTGCCAGCGAAGAAGAACGCAACAAGACAGCGGCGATCATTCGTGATTTGCGTGTGCCTATGTATGATACTCGCCTGATGTTCGTTAAGACTACCCGCGAGACGCAATATCTCATCGAATCGTGGACTGAGGAAATGCGCAACGGGGCAGATGAAAAGCTGGCGTTCCTGAGAAATCTGTATAAAATCAAGCCGCTCATATTGGCGCTGCCGATAAGTTGGACACACTTAAATGTCAGATAGGGAGAAATTATGAAAAAGATTATGAAGATATTGATTAATGCTGTTGGCGAACGCGAGGTTATGCTACCGAAAGATTCCGTTATTTTATCCGCACAATTTATAGATGATTCGTTTTGTATTTTTGCTATTGTTGATGTTGACGAACCTAATGAATTAAGAAAGTTTTTAATAATAGGCACTGGACAACCGTTTCAGTTTAATGGGTTGAAGTTCATAGCAACCGTTATCCAGGAAAAAGAATACGAAAGCTTAACTTGGCACATATTCGAGAGATCATGACAGATAATCGCGGCGCGGTCTATATTGCAATTGGGGAGAAGGCGCTTGAAGAGGCGCGGATGAGTATTGAGACATTCAGGAAATTCAACAATATCAAGACAATGATTTATAAGGGAGAAAATGATTTTATTCATAACAAGATGCAAACATCCAGATTTTCAAAGGTCAGTTTAATGGATGTTATTCAATTCGATCAGTTTGTATACCTCGACGCGGACACCCGCATTCGTGGCAGCCTTCAACATGGCTTTGATATCCTGGATGACGGCTGGGAAATGGCTATAACCGCCTCCGATAACCAGGACAAGGATTGGTGTTGGCATGTTGGAGAAGAAGAACGCGAAAAAACCATGCTTGATTATTGCTGCCAACCTATCCAATTACAAGCCGGTGTAATGTTCGTCAGGAAATGCGAGGCAACGCGTAGGCTATTCGAGTGTTGGCGCGAGGAATGGCTTAGGTGGCAAGATCAAGACCAGGCGGCATTATTGAGAGCATTGAAGCGCGCGCCGGTCAAGTTGTGGATATTAGGTAAGGATTACAACGGGGGTAGATTGGTGTCGCATATATTTGGGAAGTTGAGGAATAACTAATGGCAGGAAAACCAAGACAAACAGTCAAGGAACAGATCGAGAACGCAAGAGAGGGTGATATTGTGCATCTTCCAGCAGGTACAATTGATCTTAGCAATGAGGCGCTTCCGATAAACATTCCCAAAGGTGTAGTTATCGATGGTGAGGGTAAAGATACAGGTCTAAAAACGACGTTATTGCCCCAAGGTTCTGAATCGGGACTATACGCCGGAGAAGGAACGCCAGTGATAAATCTCGATCATTGTATAATCGCAATCGCTGCCCTTGACCGCATTTCGGTAATTCACAATCACCCTGGAATCTGCTCTAAGAATTGTCCGGCGCTTATTGCAAAAGAGGCGCTGAGGAAGATAAGAGGATGAAGTTATTCAAGCACATCGTTTCGAGATTACTATTTGAATTCCAGTGGTGGTATTCATATCGTTATTGTGGTAATCAAAAAATGCTGCCTATTCCGAACGAAAGACTACGGAATATTTATTTGAATTTGTGCGATTGGTCAAGGAAATGAGGCAAGAATGAAAATATTATCTACAACAATTCAAGAGGGTCGTGTCGTTGAATTAACCCGAGAAGAATGGATCGAATTAAAGAATTTGGCTTATTCGTTGGAGGGAAAGACAGAACAGGAAATCCATTGGAATTTCGGAAGGGAAAATCGAGAGATAATTGATTTGTCCATAAATTTCTCAGGCGTCTTTGGCGCTATCCAGGCATTTTATGAAGCCAAATTCAGAACCAACGAGATGCAATCTTTATTGGATAAGATGAAAGCCTTCTTGAACGAAACGCCGAAATGAAAAACAAAGTTATCTGTGAAATCGAAGGTGTTGTGATTGAGCAAAAACCAATGCTTGAGGTTGATTGGCGCGCCTTATCGAGAATTGGAATTTATGCGACAAATAAACAACAGAAGAAAATCAAAAAATTATTGAAACGTGGCAAGATTCTCAAAGCGCAAAAACTTATTCTTAAAATAATTGACGATTGGGAACGCCACCAATTTGAATATATCAAAGAAGAAAATCGAAGGCGAGGAATTAAAGGGCAATGAAAGTCCACATAATCACCCCTGATTTAGGCACAGACCGCATACTTCCCCGCCTCGCTCAAATGTTGGCAGATGGTACGGGCTGGTCAATATCTGATAAACCCTGGGATGGAGCCAACCTGAATTATTTCATCGTCTATATTGACTTCGCTCAAAACTTCACCGATTGGCGCAAGACAAAACTGGCGGCATACTTCAGCCATTACGAGCCGGATATCACTTATAAAAAATTCTGGTGGGAAACAGCCGAACCATTGATTGACATCAAGACGTACACCGCCGATCAATACACTCAATTTATCACCGGCGAAATGATAAAAGTCACCCCTCCGATTGACCAGAGGGTATTCACCATTCGCGATAATCCAAAACATGATAAGCCTATAATCGGAGTGAGCGGATTTGTAGACCGCAAAACAGGGCGCAAAGGAGAAAAGATACTTGCGCAACTCGCATACGATCTTGACGGTGAAGTAGAGTTTGTAGCTTCCGGCGACGGCTGGCCTATCAGACACATCAACCGCCAACTTGACGGATTGCCCGCGTTTTACAATTCCCTGGATGCTTATTTGTGTACCAGCCTGATTGAGGGTATCCCAATTCCACCTCTCGAAGCTCTCGCCTGCGGAATACCGATAATCGTCCCGCGCGGTGTAGGAATGTTGGATGAGTTAGAAGACATCAAGGGTATCTATCGCTTCAAGTGCGGCGATAAAATGGATCTTCTAAAAACAGTCAATCAATCCGTGAAAGATTTTGGCAAACACGACCGGGAAGAACTTCGCGGCGCGGTATCAAAGTATACTCCTGAAGCATGGTGCGATTCGCACATCAAGGGATTCGAGAGATTATTCGGGAATGGAAAAGCGCAAACCAAAGCCGCGACCGGGGAAACAGGGCTTGAAAGTGACAGACACGGCGGTCGTGGTGCGTTCTATGTGGCTTATGGTAAACCCGCAAGAGATTGCGCGAAGGCGGCTATCGAGAGTTTCAAAGGACATATGCGTGATATCCCGGTTGCGCTTGCATCGTCTGAAACTTTGGGTGTTGAGGATATCTTTATTGAATTCCCCGATGAAGATATCGGCGCGCGGAGTGCAAAGACGAATATCTATGATCTTGCGCCTAAAAACTGGCAATTTATTTTATACTTGGATTCGGATACCGAAATCATTGCGGATATTTCTTTTCTTTATCAGGCGCTTGAAGACGGTTGGGATATGGTTATCTGCAAAAATCCCGGGCGTTTTCACACCGCGAGAGAAATGGCAAGATCGGACAATAGAGACGAATGCGATTATACATTCAGGCAGATTGGAACCGATGAACTTATCCAACTCAATGGCGGCGTGTTTGCATTTCAAAGGAATAAACGAACAAAGGCATTTTTCAACGCATGGCATGAAGAATGGCAGAGATACGGGAAGCGCGACCAGGCGGCGTTACTCCGGGCGCTATTTATGCATCCATTGAAAATATACGTGTTAGGGAATGAATGGAATACGATAACTCGTTACGATCCCGCGGAGCGTTCGGCGGGGATTTTGCATTATCCATTAATGGCGCGACGTTGGCGCGGAATGATTCACCATCGCTCAGACGATCCCGGCGCATGGGAAGCGGTGAAGGAATTTGAGAAAACGCTCAAATGAGAATATAATAAAAAGGAGAATGATAAAAGATGACTAAAAATAAATTTTATTGTGCCCATTGCGGCAAGCAACTTGTAGAGGTCGAGAAGGTATTGTGCCAATATAATATCAATACTGGAAGGCCTAAATATGCTTATTGGTTTGAGTGTCCTGATTTCAAGGATACTTCAAGATTGCAGAAATCTTTTGATATATGGCCAAAACATGATCGGAGATATATACCAGAGGAAGATATAGGAGAAGAGGGCTTTGTATTTCCATCTATGATAGTAGAGTCATCAAAACAACCTTGCAGTTGTGATCACTGCGGAACTCCGTTTGATAGTTGGGAAAAGTCATGTGAACAATGCGGCGCGCCACTGCGAACAGAATTATAATTGAGGCAATATGACAAACCGCGAAACGATTACCAAAACCGAATTTATCACGCCAGATAATCAATCTATTCTCTTTGAATATAAAGAGGCTTTTTATAAGAGAAGTCCTGTCACTGTCGAAGGGATTGAATATTTTGTGGATAAAATCGAAGTGTCATCGGGATTTGATATCCCTCCCGATACTCTGAAAGTCATATTCATTTTGGTGCCAGTGAAGAATTATCCTGAACCGATAGGAATATTAGGAGAGATATGACCAGCAAAAACACCATGAAATTATGCGTCTCGCTTCTCGAAGAAAAACTGTCGAGATTGCGATATGAGTACGATAATCCTGTCCCGGCGTTTGACTTTGTGAAGGAAAAGCTAAAAAAGAAAATGATGGCGTGTTGGGTCGCGCTGAATGAGTTGCAGAAGGAATTGGGGACTGAGATTGAATTGCCGATACCAGGAAAGAAAGAAGAAGATAAATAATGATAGGAATATTGGGTAAAAAGGTAAAGTGTATTATTCAAGCCGAAGATGGTACAACCTTCGACATTTCGTCTTGTGTTACGCAAATAGATGTTCAAACGATGCTCAACGAACGGGTAAAAGTTGATATCGAAATGATTGGCAATAGTGCGATGTTGCAATCTACAAGAAACGAATATTTAGAAATCACCAAAGACAAGAAGTCATCCTCCGAATGGAAATGTGATTTTTGCGGTCGCCCAAATAAGAAAGCCGATGAGACTTGTAAATCATGCGGCGCGGTCAGGTCATTTATTTATGATATTCCAGTAACGGATATCAAACCAAATGATATTGTCATGAATATCGATACATCGTTTACTGATTTGGAATTGGAAAATATTGCAAGAAAAACCGCTGAAGTTATAAATGCAAAATGTAAAGAGAAAAATTTAATAGCATCACGATACTTGCGAACCAAGAGGATAAATTGAAACCTTTACGAGTCGCCTTCTTTGTAAAAAATCGCGCCGGTTGCTTCGAGCGCGAAAACCGCAATATGGGATATTTCTCCTACGCCGTACCGGAATTCGAATGGGAGCATTTTGTAGCTGGTGATAATATCGAGCGCGACAAATTCAAGAACTTCGATGTCATATTCATCGAGGACGGTGGCAAGCCGCTCGAAATCATTGGACCCGGCGCGCCGGTGGTTTATCTCGTGTTTGATAGCACGCTCACAGAAAGGCATTATCAGGATCGACTCGCGCGCGCCCGCGTTGCCGATTTAGTATTGCTTGACCACGACAAAATAGAACGTTTCAAGTCAACCGGGAAACCAGTCAGGCAGTCATCGTCTTGCGTGAACGATCATGTATTCAAGCCACTTGAAAAGACTTTGGATATCTCGTTCATGTGTTCAGGCGGCGGTACTGGTGGACTTCCGGGAGGCGATGAAAGATCGGCAATCCGCGTGATGTTGGGCGAATACTGCAAACAGGCTGGATTATCTTACAAGAGCGGCATTGCTGGATTGCCTGAATACGCTGAAGGAATGGGTCGCGCCAAGATCGTTGTGAATTGGTCGCGCACGCCGATAAATAAGACACACCGTATATTTGATGCTATGGCTTGCGGGGCATGTGTTGTGACGCGTACTTTGCCGTGTGTCGAGAGCGATAAAAGATCGTCTCTTTTGCATTATGTAGAATTTGAGGCAAAGGAAGAACTACCGGGAATCATAGAGGATTTATTCATAGGTGATTTATATCAAAGAATAGCCCAGGAAGGTTATAATCTTGTCGTGAATAATCACACCTGGGCGATACGGGCGCGAGAATTAAGAGGAGTATTTAAAGAGGAGTTTGGGATATGACAGAAGAAACTAAAAACTTATTGGCAATTTTATTTATCGCCCTGGCAGGAATGCTTACCGGAGCGGTAATCGCGCTTGAGTTAGTTGGGTATTGGTGAAAAATGAACGATAGCGAATTGATTGAATCTATCAAAAATGATTTTATAAGCAATATGGGAATTGGTCTATCCGATGAAAATGTTATGCAGATTATCAAAACTGGTAGAGACTTAGAGACAATATCGGGCGGAAAAATCGGTATTGATAGTTTCGTCATTTCATTGAAAAAAATAATCAGTTCGCCAAATATTGTATTTTATTCTGAACCAGTTAAGGTGAAATAATATGATTAGATTCGATATTACGGTCGCCTTGATAATTGGTTTCATAATCGGATATACACTAGCAGCCGCCATTGGGATTTCTGTCGCTAATCGTTTATATTGTGTAATCCAAAGTTATAAGCAAACCATTTTTGATATAGTCGTGGCGATATCCAATTCAGATGAATCTAATTTTAAAAATTGGGCTAATGAGATTCGAAAGGCTATGATCGAAAAATGAACACAACCGAATTGCGCCTCAACATTCTTGAAGCCACCCTCAAAAGCGGCGAAGGTCATATACCTTCAGCTTTCTCCATTCTCGATATCTTGTGGGTTTTGTATGACCGCGTCCTGAAGCCTCGCGACCATTTCATTCTCAGTAAAGGTCATGGCGCGCTTGCCCTCTATGCGGTGCTTGCTCATAAAGGGAAAATCAGTTTCGCCGAACTAAATAATTTTGCTATGCCTCAAAGCAAATTAGGCGGTCATCCCGATTGCCTAATGGTTCCTGGCGTTGAAGCGTCAACAGGATCGCTTGGTCATGGTGTCGCTGTAGGTTGCGGCATGGCATTGGCGCATAAAATCAATGGCGGTAACGGGCGGATTTATATCCTAGTTGGCGACGGAGAATGCCAAGAGGGGTCTGTTTGGGAAGCATCGCGCATTGCTACTGATTACGGTCTGAATATCACCTTGATGGTTGACTACAATAAGACTCATCCAGACGACAATCTATTGGATAAATTCCTTGCGTTTGGATGGTTTACGCGCACGGCTGACGGACACGATCATGAAGCGATTTATAAGGCGTTTTATGCACCGATCGGTCCAATGGCGATTATATTCAACACGGTCAAAGGTAAAGGTTGCAAGACGTTCGAGGAAAATCCTGGCGAATGGCATAGACGCGCGCCGAAATGGGATGAATTGGAAAAGATAAAAGAGGAGATAGGGATATGGGCAGATTGAAGGAAATCATTTATTGGAAATGGCATATGTTTTGGTATCACCTGATTTATAAGCAGAAACGCATTGGCAATTACCGCAAACAAATTAATCGTTTTACGGGTGAGCATAAGGTTTATAAGGTTCATCCATTGGCGCGGTTGGGGGTGAATTTTTCACTAAACCAAGTTGACTATATAAATCAATTATTGGGCGAAGAACAACACGCGAAAGCGCAAGAATTGATACTTGAGACAATCGAGGAGGAAATGAAGTTCGATGGATTAGCGGAGGCATTTATAAATGTCTCTAAACAATTGGATAGGGAAGAAAATCGCCTTGAAAGAGAGGAGATTGAGGCATGGGCTGGATAATATATTTGTTAGCGTTCGTATTCTCGTGGCTGTTTATTTACTTTGTATGTTTTGTATTATTAATTTACTCAGATAATTTAGCGCATATCATTGGAGTGGAATTTATTGATGCGCTAGAAAATCTGAGTGAATGCTCCCAAGAAGTGAAGCGACAAATTTTGAATCCAGTTCTAGAATTAACCTGCAAAGAATTGAGCAAGTTATTCAAATGAACATCGCCTTAGTATTTCCCCGCTCGATATTTCTAATAGACCCGATGGTATATCCCCCTCTTGGCTTATGGTATCTTGCGGCGCAAATAGAGGCGTTAGGTCATCATTGCGATTATTACGATTTATCAGTAGACGAATTACCAAACGATGGGGATTACGATCAATTGTGGTTAAGTGCGACCAGTTCGCAAATGCATGAGGTTCGCATAATCGCCGCGAAAGTAAAAGACTGGCAAAAAACCAAGACGATATTTGGAGGGGCGGCTCCATGGTCTGGTATTCGCGATGTTGATCAATTGGGTTTCAGTCAGGTATTCGCGGGCGAGGGCGATCATCCCAAAACGGTTGAATTTCTTCTAAGCCATGATAGCCCAAAGATAATTCATCAACCGCCAACGCCGGGAGCATTGGATTGGGTATTGCCTCCCGTTCGTAGGTGGAGCGATAAATATCATTCGTACCTCATAGATCACAGCGGAAATAAGCATGTAACCACAACGCTATTCACTTCTCGCGGCTGCCCAATGGCGTGTACGATTTGCGAATCGGGTCGCGCCGGTGTCATTTGGGATAAGTTCGTTCGATACGATCCGGTTGCATTAGTCGAGAAGCAAATGCAGGATATTATCGAGACCGGGCACACCGGCGTTATGTATTATGACGATATATTTCCCCTCAACAAAGAGCGAACGCTGAAGATATTGAAACTGCACCGGAAATACAAACTCATTTATCGCTGCTTCTTGCGCACGGATGTCATTATCAAACAAGGCGGTTTTTATTACCTCAAGGAAATGGCGCAATCGGGTCTCATCGAAGTATTGGCAGGCGTCGAATCGGCTGATAACCAGATCAAAGATAATATCAATAAAGGCACGACCATCGAGCAGGATACCATGGTACTGAATTGGTGCAAGCAATTGGGTATCAAATTCAAGGCGAGTATTATCCTTGGCTTACCGGGTGAGACGCGCGAAACGCTTGAAACCACGCGGCGCTGGATATTGGAAAATAGACCGGACAGAGTCGATATCAATACGCTTATCCCATTTCCGGGTACGCCGATAACCAGAGCGCCAAAAGGAACTTACGACGTTTATTGGACTGAGGCGTTCCCGGAAGAATATTGGTTCAAGGGGCCGCGCAACGATACTCAGGCGCTTGTCGGTACGTCTCATTTGGAGCCTGCAGAAATAAAAGAGTTTCATAAGCAATTGATGACCGAGATAGAGAGGGAAGGAATACCCTATTAATGCGTAAACAATTTGTCGAAACTGTAAAATCGATAATGGCAACCGATCCCCGCATCGTTGTTATCCTTGGCGATATCGGGGAATATTCATTCCGGGATGTATTTCAAGCCTATCCTAAGAGAATTTACAACGTCGGGATAAGTGAGCAGGCGATGATTAGCATGGCGGCTGGATTGGCGAAAGAGGGATTTATTCCTATCGTTCACACGATATCCCCATTCCTTGTTGAGCGCGCCTATGAACAGATCAAGATAGACATAGGATATCAAGGGCGCAAGGTTATCTTGGTGGGTTGTGGTGGCTCGTATGACTACGCGGCTTATGGCGCCACTCATCATTCACCCGCCGATGTCGCGCTGATGTATAACGTGCCTGGGATTAATATCTGCATACCAGGTCATCCGTTGGAGTTGGATTATCTTTTGAAAGAAGCGATTAATGATGATGAGCCTTATTACTTCAGGTTGGGAGAAACATCAAATTCAGACACATGCACACCCATATATTTATTCATGCAAAATCCAGACGAATGGAAAACGATAATTATTGCTGTCGGGAATATATTGGATAAGGCGCTAGAAGCTAATAATAAAAGATTTAATATTCTTTATTCAAACATAATACCAATTGATTATGATTTCAATTTTCAGTTAGGTGAGGAACTAATAAATGTTATTATCATCGAGCCTTATTACCCTGTCCTTTGCAACGAAGTTATCAAAGCGGTTAATCACCCCATTCGCATTCTAAATATCGGCGTTCCCCGCCAATTTATCCATGAATACGGTAAAATATCAGATATAGACCAGATAACGGGATTATCCGTGGAAGGTATTCGCAAACAGATTGAGGAGTTTTTAAATGACAAAGGATGATTATTTCCAATGGGTGAGGCGATTGCATAACCCTCCATCCGAAACAGATGGTAGTAAAGAGGGCGGTTATCTAATTCCTCGATTTGTAAAGCAAACTCGTGGTGGATTATTCTTTAAGATATTAAGAAATATCGCTTGGGGATTGAAATCTAAAAAACTTTATCTGTTTTGTGTTTATGATCGTGATCTTTATAAGGAAATAATCGATGGATGCAAAAAATAACATAATCAACGAAATCGCCGTCAATGTTAATGTCGAAGTTGACATGAGTCCGCTCGACGGTAAGGTCATTCTTGTCACTGGCGCGTCTGGATTACTTGGCACTCATATCGTTTCCGCTTTACAACTTGCACGCGATGACTTTGGCGTTGATATCGAGCTTCATGTTCAAGTGAAAAGTAAATTGGGTATTGGCGTAGGCGGAAATAAATATCCCCCGACCGTTGTCCATTATGCCAACCTTGCCAACGATAACGATTGTGCCATGCTGCCCAATGCCGATATTATCATTTCCGCCGCGGCTTATGCTCAACCATTGCGGTTTTTGTCCGAACCACTCATGGCTTTGCGCGCTTCGACTTATGGGCTGATGAATCTACTCGAAAAGTGCAACGTCGGAGGGCGCTTTCTGTATATCTCGTCGTCTGAGGTCTACTGCGATAGCCCAGCGACCCCGCCTTATCGAGAACAAGATACCGGGTCAATCTCGCCTTATCACCCGCGGGCGTGCTACATCGAAGGCAAGCGATTTGGCGAGGCGATAACTTATCTCTATAACAATCGCGGTATTTCAACTGTTGCGGTTAGACCTGGTATCACTTATGGCCCAGGAATAAAGCGCGGCGATAAACGATCATGGGCGCAATTCATCGAACGCGCTTTGACGCAAGGCGAAATCAAAATGATGGACGCCGGCAATGTCAAGCGCACATTCTGCTATATGACCGATGGAATAGAAATGCTATTCAATGTTCTGCTTTATGGCACTCAGAAGGTCTACAACCTTTCCGGGAAATCAAGTTTATCCATCTTTGAATTAGCCGAAAAGATCGGCGAGATTGCGCACGTGCCGGTTATCGTTCCCGAAGATGATAGCGGCGGCGTGGCTGGTACGCCTGATGATTTACAACTCAGCACAGAATTGATCGAGAGTGAATTCCCGAAAAGCGAATGGGTCGGGATTGATGAAGGATTGACGCAAACTATTGAATGGTCAAGGGAGAATTTGTACAAATGAATGAATATGAGGCAAAACAATGTTTGGATGATGCAGAAATGCGTCGAGGATTATGGGTTTATTTATGGCAATTCAGACAAGATGCAAAACACGAAAATCACTTGCCTTATCCGCTATTGCGGGATGAAGATATTGAGGAAGAATTAAAAAGAATTCTATTACCGCCTCGCAAGAAATTCCTGGGAATATTCTAATGAGCATATGTTGGTATTGTCATTGGGGATGGTCTAAACCGGTTGCGGAATTATATAAAAAACACGCAAATGCCTTTAACGGGGATTTTATTCCGCTTCATTTTGGGCCGGCGCATATAGTTTGGGAGGATGAAAATTTTGATACCGAAAGCATTCAATGGTGCTTAGATAATTTCGATTTGTATAAGGGTGATTATTCAGAAAACGAATTAGCAATTGTAAGGCAATCACTTGAAGAAATGTTGAAATTGCCAGAAGAAATAAGATGCGTGGAGCCAGATGATTACGATCATGAAAATCCCGATAAATATCCTCCGAAAGTCGAGATGGAGAAAATTAGATGATTGACCTCAGCATAGTATTCGGGACTTATAACCGGCTATTCTATTTGAGAATATTAGAGCAAAGTACAGCAATTGCTGACCTTTACAAAAGTAAACTTGATGTTGAGTATATTATCGTGGACGGCGGTTCTACTGATGGAACTGTTTCTTATCTGAGAGACTTGAAGGATGTCATTCTAATTGACCAAGGCGGTCTCTTGGGATGCGTCGATGCTTATAATAAAGGCTTCGCGCGCGCCCGCGGGAAATACGTCGCATTCCTAAATGATGATGTTACAGTAGAAAACGATGCCCTCGCTCAGTCCGTCGAAATGCTGGACAATAACCCGAACATCGGCATGGTCGCTATTCCTTACGAAAATCCAGGAATGCCTCGCATGGTCGCCTATTGCACAGCGGGAAGTCCATCGAAGAAATATCTCTTTGCATGTTTTGGTGTCTTGCGTCGTGAGTTAGGCGAGCGCGCCGGTTGGTTTGACGGTTTCTATCACTATTGCGGCGATAGTCATCTGGCAATGTCGATATGGAAAATGGGATACCGTGTGGAGGAACTCAAAACTGGCGGATACATAAAACACTATGACGCGCCTTCGCCGGTGAAAGATAAAGACCCATCCATACGAGGCAAGATTAAAAACGATTGGCGATTATGGGGCGAGAAGTGGGGAAGTTGGAATCATGAAATTGATAGCCGCAACGAGAAGGATATGGTTGAGGCGAATATGCATGCAGCACAAGAAATGCCGGAGGAGTGATGGAAGATCAAACTGGACTAAACCGAGAACTCGCTTTACAACTACGCGATAAATATAACCTTGAAACCTTCCTGGAAACAGGAACCTATCGCGGCGAATCTTGCCTATGGGCGGCTGAGAAATTCAAGAGTGTAATCAGCATTGAAAAGGATCCGCGCCGTTATCAAAAAGTCATGGGCGCAACCTATAAATTCGAGAATATAAAACTGCATTTGGGCGATAGCCGCGACCTTCTCTTTACCATCTTGCGCGATGTTCGCAAGCCTGCTTTGATTTACCTTGATGCTCATCTTTTCGGATATACCAAACAGGGGTGGATAAATGACGATCAATGTCCATTGAAAGATGAGCTACTTGCCATTCGTCAAATTCAGATCGGGCATGTTATCATCATTGATGACGCAAAATGGTTTATTGGAACTCCTGAATTTGATCACGATCCTAAACAGTTCATTAGACTGGATGAGATAAAGACAATCCTCAGAGACCACGAAGTAAGCAAGGTTGAGGGTTGGAATTGCTTTGTTTGCTTGCCGAAAGGATTTTAGCATGGATGAGAAATGCAAGAATTGTAAATATTACGGAAATCCCAATGATGAAATTGCAAATTGTTTTAGATATCCGCCAGTAATTAATGGCGGAAATCCTTATGTTCATTGCGATCATATTTGTGGCGAATTCCAAACAATACCAGAAACGAAATTGACTATAACCGTAACTACAGCGGAAATAAGCAAGGATTTTACCGCATCAGTGGGTCAATTACCATGAACAAATATGACCTCGTTTTTGACATTGGCGCTCTCGACGGAGAATATACCGATAAATATATTGCGATGGGCGCGCGGGTTATTGCCGTCGAACCTCAGATTGGGCGCATGGGAAATCTTATCGGTAAATACATGCTTCATCCAGAGGTAACGGTTATTGGTAAAGCGGTGAGCGATTTTGAAGGCATAGGTATAATTTATCTTTCATCCGTCCCTTGGTTGGCAACCATGAATCCTGAGAAATGGCGGCAAGGTCGCTTTGCAAACTACCAATGGAATAACGAACAGAAAGTTATGGTCACTACCCTTGATAAACTCATTGACGAATTCGGAATGCCGGACTTCATCAAGATCGATGTTGAGGGTTGCGAATTACAGGTATTGCAGGGATTATCGAAGCCGGTCAAAGAATTATGCTTTGAGTTCACTGGGGAATTCATTGACGACGTTCGATTATGCGCCAATAGATTATTAGAGATTGGTGATTATGAATTCGCCTTTTCATTCTACAAATCCAACAATAACAGTGGCTATCATTCAGTCGATAAATTAATGGATGCATTGAAAAATTCAAACGCTCCGCTTCTGTGGGGCGATATCTATGCGAGGTTAAAAAATGGGTAATATTCGTCTTGGAATCCCCCCAGAACTTGCAATTCAATTACGCGATAAATTCAACATAACCACGTTGATCGAGACCGGCACATACAAAGCCGGTACTACCATATGGGCGGCTTGCAACTTCAAAAAGGTTTATTCAATCGAAGGTTTCAAGCCTTACTACGACAAAGCCGTCGAGAAATGCGCCCCTCACAAAAATATCACCCTGACGTTTGGCGATAGCCGCGAGGAACTTCCCAAAATCCTGCAAAAACTCAAGAAACCCGCTTTGATATGGCTGGATGCGCACTGGTTGGGTAATGTGGAAGATTCAGCCGGCACATGGGGAGAATGCCCTATCATCGAAGAATTGACTGCCCTAGAGCGTTGTGGCGTAAAGCACATCATTCTGATAGACGACGAGCATTGTTTCAAGCATGAGTTACCAGGTCGGGCAGTGGTCGAGAACTGGCCGGATATCCACCGCTTAATCAACCGCCTCAAAGCAGAGGGTTATTTCGTTACCACCGATGAGGATGTCATTATCGCCGTGCCACCCGAAGCAAAGGAATTGGTTGAGAAATATATCCTTGGCGCTAATATCAAGATCGTTGTACCGACCAGCAACGATTACGTGAACTGCCTCGTTCCATTTGCTTACCTGTTCAATAAATTCTGGTCGGATAAGCAACCTGTAACCGTGATGCGTTACGATGTTCGCCCTCCGAAATTGCCCGATAATTTCTACAAACCTTCGATTGGTAAGCAGGCGGATTTCTCGTGGTCATCCGGATTAATGTCATTTCTCAAAGACTTCTCATCGGATTATATTATGTTGATGCTTGAGGATTATTTCCTGACTGACAAGGTTGACACCGACGAGATAAAATCATTATGGGAATTCATGGAACTTCACCCGGAAGTAGCAAAGATTGATCTTAGCTTTGACCGGATGAATTATGACCATTCAAATTATGCTACAATTGGAAAGACTCAACTTATCACGAGCGGCGATGAAACACCCTGGCAGACATCAATACAAGCCGCGATTTGGCGCAAGGATTTCCTTTTGAGATTTTTAGACCCCGGTGAGAATGCATGGCAATTCGAGAAAGAAGGCACAAAGAGAGTTATCGCCGCGAGAGAGTCGGGAGAATTTACCGGGTTTATTCTTGGAACCAAAAATCCGCCCTTGAAGTATATAAACGCAGTTGGCGGACATGGCACAAGACCAGGTGAATACGATTGGAGGAAATTCCCGGGTGAATTACTCAGGGAATTGCAAGGAAAGAGGCTGGCATGAATAAAAAAACAATCACTATTTTAGATAACATTTTATTTGTAATGTGTATTATTTATTTCCTTTGTATAATCTTTGGAACCATCCCTGCGTTTATGTACTTCATGAAATGCACAAGCGGAGGTTGACATGGCTTATGGTACTGTCGCAGAACTGAAAGCAAGAACAGACATTAAGTCTGCTGACGCAGCAAGAGATACAGTCCTTGGTGACATGCTCGACGCGGCGAAAGTGTTGATTGATCAATTGCTCAATCACAAAGACGGTTTTGAAGCGATCGCGGTTGCCACCGCGCGCTATTTCCCCGGAAGCGGTAAGACTTTTCAATGGATTGATGAATGCGTCGAGATAACAGCCGTCGCGGTCAAGGATAGCGCCTCTGATACTACATTCACCGCCTGGACAACGCCAACCACTGCATTCGCCGGGGATGGTGATTGGATTGCATTCGCGGGCGATCCAAAATATCCAAGTTATAACGTCCTGCCTTATACCGGAATTATGATTGACCCCAATGGAAGTCATTCGATGTTTAATTCAGGGTTATTTACCACTCGTGGCGGATTTAGACCAGATAATGATTCGGTGCGCAATGTGCCGATGGTGCGAGTAACCGCCAAATGGGGGTATTCCGTTACTGCCCCGACACTCATCAAAGAGGCTAACATCGCCCAGGCTTCGCGCTGGTTTAAGAAAGCACAATCCGCATGGGCGGATACTTTGGCAAGCACAGAAATGGGTTTGATGATGTTTGCAAAGAAATTAGACCCAGACATCGAAACGATGTTACTCGAATCAAGATATTACCGTCCGATGTTGGCAGGCTCGTAGCAATGAATTCAAATCATAGTATAATAAACCAAACCTAAAAGCCTTCCCATTTGGGAACGCAAATTAATTAGCTGCCTTAGATAGCCCGCTTATTCTAGCGGGCTTTTTGGTTAACAATATGCCGACAAATGCATCTGTAAAATTCGAAGTAAGAGGACTCAAAGAAGCGCAAAGAAATCTTGAACGAGCGGTGCGCGATCTTCAAGGCGAACCTATCCTAAACGCCATGCGAGATTCGACATTATTGGTTACTCGCAACGCAAAGATAAATGCGCCCGTCGATACAGGGCGTCTGAGAGCTTCAATTACCCCGTCAGTAGCATCGATGAAAGAGACCGTTACCGGAATTGTGGGTAGCAACGTGAAATATGCGCCTTACGTTGAATTGGGAACCAAATTTATGAAACCGAGAAAGTATCTGCAACGCGCACTCGAACAGGCGATGGATTACATCATTCGGCGCTTTGATCGCGCTGCCAATGAGGTTGCGAAGAAAGCCAATGGCTAGTATATCACTCGCTCAAATGCTTAACGCGGTTGAAGCAACCCTGAGCGCCGCGGCTTCGATAAAGAATTCTCAGTCATACAATCAATTGACTGAGGGGATGAATGATCTACCATGCTTGCAGGTATACCCCGATGGGGCGAATGTCGATGCTCAATACGCCACAGATAGGACAACGTTTCAGGGTGGATGTCGCCAAACATCACAAACCATTTTTGTTGATTATTATGCCCGCCAAAGATCGCAACTCAATGAGGACATGGCGCAATTAGTAACCGGGATTGATGAGTTGACAGATATTATTGAATCGCAAAACCATTTACCACTATTTGGATTGGTGGGTATAAAGAATTTTCACTGGTCATGGCAACGCGTGGTATTTGGTTATGCCGATGAATCGGTCAAGTATATGGGCGCAAGGTTCACGATTGTATTGAGGGTGTACTAATGACTTACTATCGCGCGCTTGAAGATTTGAATGCAGGTCATAACAATATCATTGCCAATGGTATCGTTTTCAAAGAAAGCAGGTTATCCCCCAAAGCGGTAACGATATTGGCCGAAATGGGACGCATAGCAGAGGTTTCTTTTCCTCCTCTTGAAGTTATACCAGGATGGAAAATAAGGGCGGCGAAAGTAAAAAATATGTCAACTGTGGAATTCCTTGACGCACCAAACGATGAATTGGCGGTCAAGATGAAAACAAAACCCGACACGATTGAGGCCTGGAAAGCTGAAATATTGCGTTGGATGGCAACCCCTCCAAAAGAAGGCTGAGGGTGTAAAAATTGATCTTCTGTCAGGAGATAAAAAATGGCACAAACTACAACTGATATCACTGCCTGCGATGTGAGTGTTTGGCTGGATAATCTCGCCGGTGTCGCAAAAGATATTTCAGGCTCTTCGAACAGCGTCGATCTATCGTTCTCGAAAGTGATCGGCGAATTGCGCACATTTCAAACGCGTTGGGCGCGGCGTCAAGAATGTGGCAAGGATTGCGTCTGGACTCTGATGATCGTCTATTCAACCACAACCGATGAAGCCTGGCACATCTTAAAAAATTGGTTCTTCTCTTCAGCCCCGAATCTGAGAACTTGCACGGTTTATGCACCAGACAAGAACATCGGTTCGGATATGCTATCGGGAGAATTCCGGTTGCAGGATTTGAAGTGGACGCTTAGTTCTGGCAACGCCGATCCTGTTTCCGTCACTGCGACCCTTGTTCCTTCCGGTGAAGTAACCTTGTCCACGGTGGCAACCTAATCATGGCAAAATTAGAAAACGATAAATTAGGTTTATCTTTTACCTTTCCAGACAAGCCGACCGTCTATCAGATATTGGTATTTGATAGCAAACTCAATGAAATGATCGGGAAGCCAACATTCCTGAAACTTTGGGAAACCGCTAAAACTATTATATCCGATTGGCAATGCGAGTCATTCCCGGATTATAAAGTTGCGCTGGATACAATTCAAGGCGAAGACACCGACATGAACAAGATCGCCCGCATTGTAGAATATGTTGGCTCTCACGCAATTACATGGCGGACTGAGCTTGATTTGGTATCAAAAAACTAATCAGGGAGGCGGTACTAGCCGCTAAGGGCAAAGGCAACCTGCCTCCCAAATTAGCTCATTTCTATCGTTGCCGTAGGTGGAATATGCCACCAAAACCAGGCGGAATGAACGATCAAGACTACAAAGACACGATTGAGAATGAATTTCTTGACCGTGTTTATTCTATTATCCTGAAATGGAAGCGCGGAAAGGCAAGTCAGGATGAACAGAAATTAATTTTGTGGCTATCCAAAGAAGGATTAATGGCTAAATAATGGCGAACCTGATTGAAATCCTCCTGAAATCGAATAGCGGTCAAGTCGTTACCGAACTGGGGAAGGTTGATAAATCACTTGGCAAAACCGGCAAAACCGCGAAAGAAGCCGGGGGGATGTTTGATGGACTTGGGTCAAGTATTGTTGGTTTGGCAGCGGGCTATTTGACATTAGGCGCTGCGGTCAAAGCCATTGATTACGTCATCGATGCCGCGGCTGAAGCCGAAGTTGTTCAGGCACAACTAAACGCGGTATTAGAATCTACCGCGGGCGCGGCTGGCATGAGCGCCGATGAATTAAATGATTTAGCTACTAATCTATCAAAATTATCCGGGGTGGATGATGAGTTAATCGTCAGGCAAGAGGCGGTGATGCTCACTTTTACCAACGTGAGCAAAGATGTTTTTCCACAGGCTATGGAGGCGGCGCTTAATCTTTCAGCCGCTCTTGGTCAGGATTTGCAATCATCCATAATTCAAATAGGTAAGGCGCTCAATGACCCAATTTCCGGGGTCACAGCTTTACAACGCGTAGGGGTGAGACTTACCGATCAACAAAAAGAACAGGTAAAAGTCCTCGTTGAACAAAACAAGATGTACGAGGCTCAGGCGCTTATCCTTGGCGAACTGGAAACTGAATTTGGCGGCGCGGCTGAAGCAATGGGGGATACTTATACTGGATCGGTAAATAAGTTAAAAACCTCTATTGGTAATTTGGCTGAAACAATTGGCTCTGTATTCCTGCCTGAATTACAAAAAGGAATTGATAAAGTCGCTGAATGGGTCAACAGTCTTGTTTATGCAATTGATGTGGAGTTGAAAATTAATCAGGCTGTTGAGGACGGAAAGATTACCCGTCAAGAAGCTAACAGAATTATTAACGAATATACCTGGACAACAATGTCGGCTGCCGATGCAGAACAATGGTTAGCTCAGAAAACGGGCGAAACATCCGACGCGGTCGCCGAATCGGATAGAACACTTGATGATAGAGTTCAATCTATCGAGGCTAACGCAAAAGCAATGGCTGGGCTGGGCGATGAGGAACGCTGGCTTAAACAACGCGAACAAGAACTCAAAGAAACAATGGATGAATTATCTACCGTTATGGCCGGTCGTCTTGGCGATGAGATGGATAATTACGCGGAAAAACTCATAAAAGTCGATGAGAACTTAGCGGATTTAAAAGAGCAGGCGGAAGAGACATGGGAAAAAGTAGCTGAATTAAAAAAGGAACAAGGCGAAGCTGATACACCTGAAGAACGCGAGAGAATAACAGAGCAAATTCAAGAACAAGTAAAAAAATATGGCGAATTACATGATAAATACGTAGAAGAAGAGGCGAGTATTAAAAGGATCGCCGAAGAACACGCCATAGCCACGCGCAAAATCATTTTTGATATTCTCCAACAGCAATTAGCGATGGACGGTCTCACGCAAGCCGAGGCAGATTCATTGGTCGCAGTAGCCGGCAAATGGGGATTGATAGACAAAGAAACTCAAGACGCCTGGAACGCAATCGCGGATTATATAAAAGGTCTCGAGGGCGCTTCTGTGACTGCTGAAGGTGTCGAGGATGCCATGAACTCCATTAATGGCGGCGAGCCAATGATGGAATTAAATACCCAAACAGGCGATGTAAATACCACTTTATCGGAAACGGAAACCGCCAGTGCGCGAGTTGGTGATGCATTCGTTACTTCAGGCGATAAATCCGAGGGAGCAATTGACGGTGTGATTACTAAGGTCGAGGAACTTCAAGACAAGCTTAATAAGATGTCCAGTAAAACATACTCACTTGAATTTCAAACCAGCACACCTACACAATGGGTATACGATGCAAACCCGACCTATGATCTTTTGGGCGCGCAAGGGGTTGAAAACTTTGTCGTGCCTCCCGGATATAGCGAGCCGTATAATCCATTCACGGTTGGATTGTCTTCCGGGGAAGGACTGAATATAACACCCGCGGGCGGCGGCGCGGGGGGCGGAATAATAGTTAACGTTTATGCCGATCAAATATCCAACGATATCGATGTCGAGCGCATGGCGTACCGCGTAGCTGAAATAATCTACGACAAACAACACGGAGGCTAATCGTGACAACGATTGATTATGCCATAACAATTACTGATGGAGTTAGAACCGAAACGCTAACCTCTTCGCCGTTTCAGATCATTAAATATTTGCCTAACCCTCCGACTTCGATTGATTCTATTTCAGATGAAGCTACCGTGACAGAATCCATTGAGCTTGAATTAACTGATGGTTCGACAATGGATAATAATATCGAGGTAAATTACATCGAGCAACTATTCAACCAGGCGCAAAACGTAAATGGTAAGCAGGGACAGGGCGACCCGACGTTAGCTAAAGTTTACATTACCATGAAAAACTCAGCATCCGGGACGGTTTACCGCTCAGAGATTATGTCAGGGTACGTAGACAGAGACGAGGAAACATTGCGCACTGGATATTGGGACGGCGACGTTCAGCACGTTATCGTTTATATTACCCGGCGCTATTACTGGGAAACGAATAGTGAAGTTCAATTGGAATTGGATAATCACTTAGAAGTAGACAATATTACTGGATTGACGATTTACAATCCAACTATTATCTATACCGCCGACACTATTTCTTTTGATACTTCAGATGATTCGATAAATGACACCGCCAATGGTTTAGCGGTATTTCAACTAACCGATGTTATTCAAGTGTTTGGTTCCACGAGTAACGACGGTGAATATAATGTCGATGGAAGCACGGCGTCAAAAATAAGAACCATTGAAAACCTGACCACTGAGATAGCCGGGGATGTGGTTACTATCGTTGGATTGAATTGTAATTACGTGAGTATCTCAGCCGATCAAGCCGGTACTGTCGTGGATGCGCCGGTTCGTCTTGAAATCACCAACGCGCAAGGCGCGTCAATTAGCTATGAAGATATTCATATTGGCATGACCCATATGCCGGATATTGCCAATTTTACATTTTTCTTCGAGGGAGAAGACGCAACCGATGGAAGCGGGGTAGATTCATCTACTACCACTGAAAGCATAGCATGTTCGGGGGGATACTACAACGCTCTGGTATGGTCAGGTGATACTGAAAAAGAATTATGCACCTGGACTATGACCGCCGCGATGTTAGCCGCGGCGCGAGGCAGCGACTTCTTGGGGATAATCCGCTTGCAGGCTGGAACCATAAATACTACCCTGCAATTGAGGCTATCTATCAAACTTTCAACCACAACGATTTGGCAAGGTCAATTAGTGACCGCCGCGGCGAGTAAATATATGCAGGAATTAGGCATAATCCAATTGCCACCCTCGCTATGGGCTTTGACCGCTCCTAAGGCTTTAACTTTAGCTTTGAGCGCCAAACAAACCGGAGGCGGTACGATCAATCTTGACTTTCTTCATTTTATGCCGGTGGCAAACTATCGCAATCTGAAGCAATTAAATTACGCGGTAGCTAACGGCGAAGGTATCCACGTTGACGATATGCGTAAACCTGAAATAACCTATGGCGTGGATGGTTCTGCCAATCAATATCAGACCTGGATACCGCGTGGCTCTCGCTTGATGTTATCCAATACCGTTGCACAAAGAATATTCATTCTGTTTGACGAGCAGGACAATACCCAAAACATAAACAGGAAATCAACCGTTAAGGCTTATTGGCGACCGCGGAGGCTTACTTTATGAAAAGGTTCGTTTATCAATCGCGCGCCTATGCTGATGTTTTGCAGCTTGACCTGGATTACAAGATCAAGAAATATTCACGCGCCGCGGTTGGAGGTCCGAAATCCGCCGATATCGAGGCGACCGGCAATGAGAATAATCTATACCGTCTGCTGGAATTGCTTCGCTGCCCGGTTGTCCTTTATGATAATCATGAATATAAACGCTGGTGGGGGATGATAAGCGAGGTTACTGTTCAAAGCGGCGCGGTTCAATTTGGCGTTTCAATCGATAGCATGAAAAACAAGATCGCCGTGGCTTACACCATCGATAATATTCGCTATACTACCGCATGGTCAAGCGACGCAGATAGCACGGCGGAATATGGGATTAAGGAATTACTTCTATCAAAATCCAAAACTTCCGAATCCATGGCGTTGCAGGCGCGAGATACACAACTTCAATCCAGTAAATACCCGATTGGCATCACGAAACCTTATAGCGGAAACGAAGCGAAGGCGATCATAAAATGTAAATCATGGTTGGAAACTCTCGATTGGCGCTATTACCTGAATAACGTCGGCAAGGAATTCTATGACCAACTTGGAACCGGGGGACGCGAAATCGGCGAAGATGATAGACCAATCGCCGGGATGAGTTTTCAGATATTGGCAACTGTGGCTTGGGATGCGGTATATGTTTGGTTGCACGCCTATAAACACCCGTCAGACGACCCCCCGGTTGATAATCTGCAATGCGCAATATATAGCGATGTGGCTGGAAGTCCTGGCGTCTCGCTTGCTTCAGGTTCGATTGCCGCGGCGGATTTAGAAACGAACGCCGAATGGGTGAAATTCACCCTGAGCGTCGCGGTAACGCTCAACCCTGGTACAACCTATTGGATAGTCGTCTCGCGTTCGGGGGCGGTGGATGCTGATTCTTATTTCATGGTGGACACCAACCGCGAAAATGGATATCCGAGAGGCAGCTTGAAATTATATAGCACCGTATTATCGGCGTGGGTTGACCGTGAATTCAAAGGCGATATGAATTTCATAATCGAAGGCAGTCAGGAAACCACCTCGCAAATATCGGATTTGATTACCAATGTCGGACAATTCTTTGCAGGTACGCATATCGATGACGCGTCGGGGGTATTTACCAACCAATACCGCGACGGGGATAGCATTGCCTTGGATGAATTCGAAAAGCTACTGGAATGCGGCACAACTAACGACCGTCGTCTTTTGTGCGATGTGACTGATAGTCGCTATCTCAGGTTATACGAAGAACCTACCAAACCCACCGATATGGTCGATGCTTATAAACTTGACCGCCAATATAGATTATACGATCCATTCGGCAATCTTATCGATCCGTCAGAATGCAAGGCTGGGGTATGGTGCGCCCACAAAGATATCATCCCCGATTCGGTTGACTTATCGAAATTAGCTAATCCATCACCTTTTTTCATCGAAGAGGCTGAATATAACGCGGACAAGAACGAATATAAAATTACCAAAGTGCGCGACCAGGATGATGTATTCGAAATTGGCGGAGTTGAGCAAGGATGACAAAAGCCTCTGAAACCTATCAGTTAATAGAACCGTTCCTGAAAAACGACTTCGCTTCTTTATTCCAGAAAACAGGTTCAGGAAAAGGACAGGATACCGAGGGTATTGTCATCCAGTTATTCGACGTATCCAAAGAGGAGATATTCGATTATTCATATTCAAGCGCCGGATTCGTTGCCGCTAATGCCGCTTCCGCGGCCGGCGATTTGATATTCATTCCCGCGGGGACGCTTGGATTAACGGCTGGATTCACATTGAAAGCGGATGTCACTCTTAAAGGCGCTGGCGTGTACGCGACCTTCATCGTTGCCAATGGCAATTATGGCGCGCTGATCACTCTTGGCGCGGATACTTGCGCCGAAGATTTTAACGTAAATTATACGTCAACGACCTCGCAGTATTGCATAGTTACGGCCATAAACTCATCCGACAATATAGTCCGCCGTGTCCATGCTTATTTTTACCCGACTGTTGGCGCTGATGCATGGTGTTTCAAAACGGGTACAAATAGCTCGTTTGATTGCATCGAGGATTCGATATTTTATTGTCAAGGCAATAATGGAGCAAGAATTGGATTGTCTGCGTCAACAATAGGTGATACCGCGTATATCAGAAATACATATGGACATGGACAATCAAATGGCTCCGGGCTTAATGCTTACGGAATATATGCTAGCGTTTCTGCGGGCGGCCCAATATTAATGCATAATTGTTATGGTCATGGTAGAGCCGGAATAAGTTCAACTGCATATGGAATTTATACTTTTGGTTATGTCGAAAGTTACGGATGTCACGGAAGAGGTCAAACAGCCCTAGCTACTGCAATCGGTTTCGAGGCTGGTACAGGTGCAATTGCATCTGTTTGTCATGGATATGCCATGACTGATGGTGGTGGAACGAGATACGGATTGGTCATCAATGGCGGATATATGTATTCGTGTTTTAACTGGGCTGCTGGCGCAAATTATGGCGTCGCTGTTTGGGGAACTGCCTACGCCGTGGGTTGCAAATTCGAGGGTACGACCGCAGACGTATTGCTCAACGTGGGTTGCAACTTCCACGTTTATGCCTGCCAATATGATTCGACGACCGGCGCGGGTACGCTCACTAAAGACCCAGGTGATCTATCTCTTGGAACGGGTACGGATAATCGGATTACGCAATGGAATGGAACGGGCGGTCTATTAGAGGATAGTAACCTCGTTGGACCAGCCGCTAATCTGCTAAACCTCACCAATTCCGCCGCAAATACGACCCTGGCGATGCAGTTCGCAGCCGGTAAAACATTGACGCTCATAGGCAGCGATAACCGATCTTTGACATTCCCGTCATCGGGCAGCGTGCCGATTTGCGCCGGTACCGAGGTCGCAAACACATTAGCCATATTCACCGCCGCGGCTACGCTAGATGATCTAGCCAATGGCACAGGTTATCTCTACAACGACGGGGCAGGCTCTTATTCCTATGTGCCTCTCGCGGAAGCGCCTGCCTGGGCGATTAATATCGACGGCGCGCTGGCGACAGGTACAAACGTCGGCGCATTCGTCTCACCTGGCGACGGCACGATTTTAGCGGTGTATATTTATTGCAAGACTTTGGGTACGGCAAATAGCACGATAGTCGATTGTCATATTACTCGTACTGGCGTTTATGCAGATGTGACGATCTTCACCGACCAGGGCAATCGCCCGACTCTTGCCTGGAATGATGCAGATAGTTATGATAAATCAGGCGCGCCTGATATAGCGGCTATACAAGAGGGTGATATTCTAACTTTTGACATTGACGCAATTGCCACCGGCGCGGCGGATATCTCAATCATCCTGGCGGTCAAATGGGCTTCGATTTCTGTGGCACCGATCGATGCTAAATATATCGTGGGCGCGGCAAATGCGAC
>JBBACM010000003.1:0-56006 GCA_041657045.1 Minisyncoccota bacterium | reverse complement strand
AATTTTTAAGATAAGGTTAAATAAAGAATAATAATTAAAAATATGAAGTTAAATATTTTCATCGAGAATCCGAAAGGAAGCTCAAATAAGTACGAATTAGACAAGGAAAGCGGCAAAATTATGCTCGACAGAGCCTTGTACTCTTCGGTTTATTGGCCTTTTGAATACGGCTTTATAGAGAATACTCTATCAGAAGACGGAGACCCGCTAGACGCAATCGTTTTAACTAATGTTCCAACGTTTCCTGGTTGCGTTATTCCTAGTAAGATTATCGGAATGTTGAACATGGAAGATGAAAGCGGAATTGATTACAAGATTATTGCCGTGCCTGACGACAAGATAGATCCCAGATTTAGCGATATAAATAGTATAGATGATTTGAGTGCTCATCAGAGAAAAGAAATTCAAGAATTTTTTGAAATATACAAAAGATTGGAGCCGAATAAATGGGTTAAAGTAACCGGCTTTGAATCGAAAGAAAAAGCTGAAGAAATAATAGAGAAGTGTAAGATATAAAAATATGGAAGATTTAAAAAAGACATACAAAGTAAACAAAGAAAAATGTTTGGGTTGCGGAAGCTGTACCTTGGCTTGTCCGGAAGGCATGGAAATTGAAGATGACGGCAAGGCAAAGGTTATAAGCTCGGGAAAAGTTGAGGAATGCGGAGGTTCTGATTTATGTCCTTACGGCGCAATTGAAGCGGTAAATGGAGTGGAGGTGAATGAAGAAGAGGAGTAATTCTAATTGATTTGCGGCCCGATGCAAATCGGGCCTTTTCTATGCCCGTTGTATAATTTATCAACTTGTTTTATAATCAAATCATGAAGAGAATATACTTAGATTACGCGGCAACCACGCCTGTCGATCCAAGAGTGGTTAAGGTAATGTCGCCATATTTCAATAAAAAATTTGGAAATCCAGCTTCTTTGCATGGATTGGGTTTTGAGTCTAAAGAAGCTTTGGAAAAAAGTAGAGAAGTCGTTGCAAAAGCAATGAACGCAGAAGCGCGGGAGATTATCTTTACTTCTTCAGCCACGGAAAGCAATAATACGGCTATAAAGGGAGTAGCTTTTGCCAACAAAGAAAGAGGAAAGCATATTTTAATTTCCCCCATAGAACATGATTGTATTTTGAACAGCGCAGGATGGCTTAAAAAACAGGGATTTGAAATTGAAAAATTATCGGTTGATGAATACGGATTGATTGATCCGAAAGAGGTTGAGAGAAAGATAAGAAAGGATACTATTTTAGTTTCTGTTATGCATGCGAATAACGAAATGGGAACGATTGAGCCGATTGAGGAAATAGGCAGAATTTGCAGAAAGAAAAATGTATATTTCCACACTGATACTGCTCAAAGTTTTGGAAAAATTCCAATTGATGTTAAAAAAATGAACATAGACTTATTGACAGCTTCTTCGCAAAAAATGTACGGTCCGAAGGGAATAGCCTGTCTGTATATTAGAAGAGGCGTTAAGATTGAGCCATTTTTACACGGTGGTGGACAGGAATTTGGTATGAGGTCTTCAACGGTTAATGTTATTTCAGCGGTAGGTTTTGCTAAGGCGGTTGAAATATGCCTTTCCGAAATGAATAAAGAGGGAAAAAGATTGTCTAAATTAAGAGACAAGCTTATAAAGAGTATTTTGAAAAAGATTCCCAATTCTTATCTTAATGGACATCCTAAAAAAAGATTACCCAATAATGTAAATGTAAGATTTTCATTTGTCGAAGGAGAGTCAGTTATTTTTCAATTAGATTCTTTGGGAATAGCGGCTTCTACCGCTTCGGCCTGTTCTTCGCCAAAGCTCGAACCATCACATGTTTTAATGGCGATGGGATTGAAACACGAAGAAGCTCACGGTTCCTTGAGGGTGAGCATGGGAAGATGGACTACCGAAAAAGACATTGATTATTTGATAAAGGTTCTGCCAGGGATTATAAATAAATTGAGAAAAATTTCTCCTCATAAAATACATGGTTAAAAGTTATTATTCAAAAGAAGTCTTAAAGCATTTCAATGCTCCGCACAATTATGGAAAGATTAAGAATTATGACGGATTAGGGAAGGTGGGTAACGTAATTTGCGGAGATGAAATGTGGCTTTATGTTAAAATAGGAAAAAACAAGGCCGGAGAAGAAATAATTAAGGATGTTAAATTCGAAACTTTTGGTTGCGTAGCGGCTATTGCGACCAGTAGCGTGGTAACAGACTTAGTCAAAGGGAAAACTATAGAGCAATCTTTAAAAGTTACAAAAGAAGATATCGTTAAGGTTTTAGGAGAATTACCTCCGATAAAACTTCATTGTTCGGTCTTGGCAATAGACGCTTTATCCGAAGCGGTCTATAATTATTTTTCCAAGAAGAAAATTAAAATTTCTAAGGAAATAGAGAATAGGCACCAGCTAATCCTTAAAAGAGAAGCGACTCATGAGCACTAATATGAAGATAACTAAAAAGACTAAATTATCTAAAATAATAGACGAGAAGAAAGTTAAAAGCATATTAGAGAAATATGAATTTCCTTGCGTTACCTGTCCTTACGCTAGAATGGAAATGGAAACCTTGGATATTGGAAGCATCTGCGAAATGTATAATATCGATGCCGATGCATTGATTAAAGAATTAAACGAAAAGCTGAAGGAAAAATGAAAAGATTCCTTTTTACACTTTTATTTTTAAATGTTTTAGCGCTATCCCTTATTTTGTTTTTATCTTCCAATGCTTATCTTCAGGTAAGCTTTTTTGACGTCGGACAAGGAGATTCAGTATTTATACAAACTCCGCAGAATCATCAAGTTTTAATTGATGGAGGACCTAGTTATTCCAAAGTTTTGGACGGGTTGTCTTCGGAAATGTCTTCTTGGGACAAGGAAATAGATTTGATTATTTTAACTCATCCGGAAAGCGACCACATGACCGGACTTCTTTCGGTTTTAGAAAACTACAAGGTTGATAATATTTTGTGGACGGGCGTAGAGAAAGACGGAGAAAAATTTGAAATATGGGAAAGAATGATAAGCGAAGAAGGAGCCGATATTCATTACGCCAATTCTGGAGATAAAGTTGTCATGAACGATATTGTTTTAGAGATAATTTCTCCCGAAGAATTCTTAAAAGAGCAATATTTTAAAGAAAGTAACGATACGGCCATTGTTTCTAAATTATATTATAAAGACAGTACATTTCTTTTTACCGGAGATATTTCTTTTAAAACCGAGAAAAAATTATTGGAAGATAATATAGATTCGGATGTTTTAAAAGTTGCTCATCACGGTTCAAAGTATTCGACTTCTCAAGAATTTTTGGATAAAGTAAGTCCATTACTTTCAGTAATTCAAGTCGGCAAGAACTCATACGGACATCCGACTGAAGAAGTTTTGACACGCCTTGATAATTCTGGTATTAAAGTATTAAGGAACGATACTAACGGGAACATTAAGATTGTTTCCGATGGAACAAATTATAAAATAATAACCACTAAAAATTAATTATATGAATTTTCCTATTTTTAAAACAAAAATGGGCGGAGACAGGAAGTTTAATCTTGCCGACCCTAAAGAAAGAGAAGAGTATTTTAAATTGAAATGTGGACCGGAAATAGAAAAACTTAGGGAGTATTTGAAAACAAATACTTTTATCGCCTACTTATTGGGGAAAAAGAATTCAGGTAAGGGAACTTATTCTAAAATGCTGGCCGAGGTTTTGGGAGCCGATAAGATAGAACACTTATCAGTTGGAGACATGATAAGAAGTCTTGACTCAGAAATCCAGGATGCTGGCAAGAAGAAAGAATTGGTCGAGTTTTTGGAAAAAAACTACAGAGGATTTTATCCTTTAGAAGAATTAATTAAAAGCATGGAAGACAGAGACACTAAGACTCTTCTTCCCGACGAATTAGTTTTAGCTTTGGTTAAAAGAGAAATTGCTAAAAGAGATAGAAAAGTCATTTTATTGGACGGTTTTCCGAGAAATATGGATCAGGTCAGCTTTTCTTTGTTTTTTAGAGATTTAGTTGATTACAGAGACGACCCGGATATTTTTATTATGATTGATGTTCCGATGAACATTATAAATGAGAGAATTAAGTGGAGAAGAATTTGTCCTAAATGCAATGCCTCAAGGAGTTTGAAATTATTGCCGACTTCTAAAATCGGCTACGATGAAGCAAGTAAAGAATTTTATCTGATTTGCGATGAAGCCGGTTGTGATGGAGGAAAAATGGTTATGAAAGAAGGTGACGAGAAGGGAATCGAACCTATTAGAGAAAGATTATTGATGGATGAGGAGATTTTAAAGAAAGCAGATACTCTATACGGAATTCCTAAGGTTAAATTAAGAAACGCTATTCCAGCTGATGTTGCCAGAGACTATGTCGATGATTATGAAATGACTCCCGGATATTCGTTCACATATGAGAACGGGGAAGTGAAAATCATTGAAGAACCTTGGCTCGTTGCCGACGATGAAGGGATACAGTGCGTTAGTTTACAGGCTGCTCCAGTAGTTGTTGCGATGATAAAACAACTGGTTGAAGTATTGAAAATTTAAAGGTATAATATACTTGGTCCTGCCCTTAAAAATTCCGAACAACTTTCAAATCGGGAACCACTATATTTAATTACTTTGGTAACTAAATGAGGTACCCACGTGGATTTTTCGGATTCACTTGAAAGTGGTAGGACCCTTGGAAAGACACCGTGAAGCGGTGTTTTTTCTTTAAGACCCTTTCTTTTTTTAGTCGTTTATTTTATAATTACAATATGGGGATAACTTTCTTGCCAGGTCTTAAAATGAAAAGTAATATATATTTGTAATCTGTAAGAGATTGTTTTTTTATATACTTAATAACAAATAAATGCATATTAAAGGAGTGGGGATGACTAATTTTGATTATTCCCAAAAATATTGGTGGCAGTTAGCTTACGAAGCTGCCATAGAAGCGTTGAAAGACGCTAAAATGAACATCTCGGACATTGATGCAGTCGTTCTTACGAGCATGTCCAGTGCCGCGGGAGGAGAGCATCAGACTCATAAAACTTCTCTTCTCTCCGGGCTCTTTAAGGTAAATATACCCATAATCGAAACTCCGGCAGTTTGCGGAGGCGGAGGGGTGGCTTTTTGGACGGCTCTTCATTTACAAGGATTTAACAATATTCTAGTTTTGGCCGGAGAAAGATTAGTAGACAACAAAAGCGAAGTAGTTACCGATGAAATTCTTTCAGCGGCGGAAAGAGTGATTGAGCAACCAGAAGGAATGCTTTTCCCCGTGCAGAATGCTTTGATTTGGCAAATGTATTCAAAAAAATATGGAGGAAGCATGGAAGATTTATCTCTAATAGCTTTTAAGAATCATCAAAACGCGGCTTTAAATCCTCATGCGTATTTTTATAATCGTCCGATTGATTTAGAAAAAGTTAAAAATTCTCCGGAAGTTGCTTCGCCTCTTCGTTTAATGGACTGTTCTTTGTCTGTTAATGGGGGAGCGGCGGTGATACTTTCAAAAGATGAAACGGATATTGAAGTTATCGGCTCCGGTTTTGCAACCGACTATATTGTAACTTTTGAAAGAGAGGATATGACGCATTTCAATGCGACAAAAATGGCAGCTAAAATGGCGTATGAACAGGCAGGAATTAGCCCTAAAGATATTAATGTAGCCGAAATCCACGATGCTTTTACTTCAGTCGAATTAATTTCTTACGAAGATTTGGGTTTTGCCGAAGAAGGAAAAGGAGGAGAATTGATAAGGTCTGGGAAAATTAATCTAAAAGGAGAGATGCCTATTAATCCTTCGGGAGGACTTAAGGCTAAGGGGCATCCGATTTCCGCTACTGGCTTGGCTCAGATTTACGAAATAGTTAAACAATTAAGGGGTGAGTGTGGAGAAAGACAGGTTCCTAATGCTAAATTAGGGCTGACTCACAATATCGGGGGAGCAGGTGGAAGCGTAACAGTTCATATTTTTAAAAAGAAATAATTATATGGTTTTTCAATGTTCAAAATGCAAAAGGAAGTGGCAGCAACCTATTGGTATCTGTCCTTACTGTCTGATAGAATTAGACAGGATTAAGAGCGAAAAAATGGAAACGGTTGTTTCTTCAAAAGTTTCAATTTCCTCTCTTCCCCACATGAAAGTTCCGTATTTTGCAAATATTATTAAGGATGAACAAGGAAATTTATTTGCTTATAAATCAACGGAAAAGATTGATAAAATTGAACTTAAAAGTAATCCCGAATCTGTGGCTATTTTTAGAATTAAATACGACATCATTGAAGGCCTTGAAAATATTTTCAAGCTTTTGGAAGTTTCTTTAAATGAAAATTTGAAAGTTTTAGTAATTCCAACTCTTATTTCTACCAATTATACATATTTTAAAGAAAATACCTCTCCTGAATTATTGGAGTCGGTTTTGAATTTTCTTTTGGAGAAAAAAATAAGCGTTAAGGTGGGAGCTCAGAGTTTTAATGAAATTCCGATTGAGGGACTAGCTCAGAAATCGGGCCTTTTAGATGTTTGTTTAAAAAAAGGAATCACCCCTTTTGATTTATCCAAGGCAGTTTTTGTTAAGAAGGAAGATTTAGAAATAAGCGAAGAAGTTTTAAGTGCGGATTTAGTTATAAATTTGTCGATGCTTAAAGCGGAGAAGGTTGCTTCGACGGATAATATTTTTTACGTTTTAAAAAAAGAAAATTATTCCGGATTAAAATATTTGCAGTCAGAGAAAGAAATTAGCGAGAAGTTATTGAAAACACTTTCGAATGTTATAACTATTGGAGAAGCCGATACGGTTCAGAGGTCAAATAGTACCACCACATATTTAGGGTTAATTTTCGGAGGAAGGAATTTTTTAAACGTTGATGCGATATTTAATAAGGTGATTATGGCGAGAAAATTACCGGAAATAATTAAAGATATTAATGTGGATTCTATCGCTATAAGCGGAAGAAGTATAATGGAAGTTGAACGGGATATTGAAATGTAAATAATAAAAATATGCAAAATAAAGTTGTTTTAATTACAGGAGCTTCTCAAGGAATCGGCAGGGCTATTGCTTTAAAGTTTGCTTCTTTGGGAGCCAAGATTGCCCTAAACGACATTGCTTCTCAGGAAACAAACCTCAGATCGGTCAAAGAGGAGATTGAAAAGAACGGTGGAGAAGCAAAGTATTTTTTTGCCGATGTTTCTAACTTGGAAGATGTTTCTAAGATGGCTGAATCTATTCAAAAAGAATTCGGCGGTTTAAATGTTTTGGTTAATAATGCCGGTATCAATATGGATAGGACTTTGGCCAAAATGACTGCGGAAGAGTGGCAGAAGGTGATAGATGTTAATTTAACAGGAGGTTTTAATTGTGCTAAGGCCGTTTTACCTTTGCTGATACAAAGCCAGGGGAACATCGTTAGTGTTTCTTCGGTCGTCGGTCAAAGAGGAAATTTTGGCCAGACAAACTATGCCGCTTCAAAGGCGGGAATCATCGGTTTTACAAAGGCTATGTCTAAGGAAGTTGGAAGATTTAACGTCAGAGTTAATGCCATAGCTCCTGGATTTATTGAAACTAAAATGGCCGAAGCTATTCCCGAGGAAATGAAGGTAATGGTTAAGAGGCTTACTTCTCTGGGTAGATTTGGAAAGCCGGAAGAAGTTGCCAATGTTGTTGCTTTTTTAGCTTCAGAGCAAGCAAGCTTTATTACAGGAGCTGTTATTAATATTGATGGAGGATTAGCAATTTAAGTTTTAATTATGTTGTATTCAAAAGAACAGATTAAGGAATTAATTCCGTATCAAGAGCCATTCTTATGGGTTGATGAAGTTGAAGAAATAACCAAAGATACGATTATTGCTTATAAGCAAACATCACCTCAGGATGATTACTTTAAGGGTCATTTTGTCGGTTTTCCCATTATGCCGGGAGTTTTAACTGTTGAAGGAATCGCGCAAACTGGAACTATTTTGCTAAGAGAAAAAATCGGTCCGGAAAATAAAAAGAAACATCTTTTAGCTTACCAAGTGAGAAGCGCTCTTTTTTACGACCCGATTTGGCCAGGCGATAAAGTTAAATATAAGGTTAAGCTTTTAAGTTTTCATAATGGTAAGATTGCCAATTTTGTTGGAGAGGCATATGTCGGAGAAAGCAAGAAGTGTGAAGTTAGATTCAGCGTTGCTGTAATTGATAAGGAAGAGCTTGAAGGAAAGCTTCCTTCAAAATCTTTCAAACTGCCTGCCTTAAAAATAGGAAATTTTACGGCTCGAATTCCTATAATTCAGGGAGGAATGGCCGTAAGAGTTTCTTTACATAATTTAGCGGGAAATGTCGCCAAAGAAGGAGGAGTCGGAATTATCGCCGTTTCCGGAATGACTGACCCCGAAGAGGTCAAACTGGAAATCAGGAAGGCGAGAAAAATTGCTGGAGAAGGCGGAGTTATAGGTATTAATATTATGGGCGTGATTGCCCGTTTTAAAGATTTAGTTTCTGCGGCAATGGAAGAAGGAATCGACTTAATAATCCAGGGAGCTGGTTTCAGAAAAGACGTTTTTGATTTGGCCAACGAGAAGAATGTTCCGGTTATTTCAATTGCATCTTCTATTAAGGTAGCAAAGAAAGCTGAAGACGCGGGAGCATCTGCAGTAATTATCGAAGGAAGCGATGCCGGAGGCCATCTGGGTTTTCCCGAAGGTTATCCTTTTAGGAAAACCGTAGATATTATTAAAGAAGTTGTTAAAGAGGTTAATATTCCCATTATAGCCGCGGGAGGAATTTATACCGGCAAGGATATCGTTGAAATGATTAAGGCTGGAGCTGCGGGAGTTCAGATGGCTACTCGTTTTGTTGCGACCGAGGAATGCGATGCGGATATAAAATTCAAAGAGCTATATCTTAATGCTAAAAAAGAAGATGTTGTTATTATCCATTCTCCAGTAGGCCTACCTGGTCGGGCGATAAAGACGCCTTTGGTCGAGCGTATTTTAAACGGTAATCCTCCTCCAGTCGATTTTAATGAATGCAAGGGATGCATTGGTCCGGTTTGCGATAAGAGTTATTGTATTTTAAAAGTTTTGGATTTGGCAAGAAAGGGCGACGTAGAAAATGGTTTGTTTTTTGCAGGAGCCAATGTTTACAGGGTTGATAAAATTGTAAAGGTTAAGGATTTAATAAAAGAGTTGGTTAATGAAGCTGAACAAATACTATCTAAAGAATAAAAAAATGTTTGAAAAAAATAAATTAACAAAACTTTTGAACATTAAGTATCCCATAATCCAAGGGGGAATGGCCGGAGTTTCCGAAGCAAAACTTGTTTCGGCCGTTTCCAATGCCGGAGGAATCGGAGTCATCGGTTCCGGCTTTGCTTCTCCCGCGTGGCTCAAAGAGCAGATTGAAGAAACAAAAAAATTGACCGATAAACCCTTTGGAGTAAATCTTTTAATGCAAAATCCAAATATAGGAGATTTGGTTAAGGTTATTATTGAAGAAAAAGTTCCAGTTGTTTTTACCGGGGGAGGAAATCCTTTGCCCATAATGCCGTATTTAAAACAGGCAGGAATTAAAATTATTGTAGTTGTGCCGTCAGTTCGTTTGGCTGGAAAAATGGAACAGAGCGGGGCCGATGCGGTTGTGGTTGAAGGTTCTGAATCAGGAGGACATATTGGTGAGAATTCAACTTTTTGTTTGATTCCTCAAGCGAGAATGATTATTAAAAATATTCCTTTGATAGCTGCCGGAGGAATATTTGATGGAAAAACTTTTGCATCTTCTTTAATTATGGGAGCCGATGGAGTTCAAATAGGAACAAGATTTATGGCTTCTACGGAATGCCAGATTCATGATAATTACAAAAAGGCGATACTTGATTCAACAGACGAGGATGTAGTTGTTTTGGCCAGGTTTACCGGACATCCTGTCAGAGCGATTAAGAACAAGCTGGCAGAAACTATTAAAAAAATGGAGGAAAAGAATCCTTTTCCCGAAGAAATTGATGCGGAAAGGTTTGCCGGCAATAAAGGTTCGGCTAATGTCGACATTACGCCGTTGCTTTGCGGAACTTGTGCTGGAGGGATAACTGAAATTAAGAGTTGCGGAGAGATTATAAAGGAAATAATAGGCGATGCGGAAAAAGTTTTGGAAAAAGGAAAAGATTTATTAAATTAACCTTATGAATTTTTTTATTTCTTTTTTGTCAAAATATTCTTTGGCTCCACTAGTTAGATTACTTTTTATTAAAGACATTAAAGGAATAGATAATTTGCCGAAAAAGAATTTTATTCTGGCATCTAATCATCAGAGCTATTTGGATATACCTCTTTGTGGATATGTCTGCGTTCCTCGAAGATTTACTTTTATCGGACAAGTTGACAGAAAGGAAGGTTGGAATTTTATAAGAAATATAATTTATTTGATTACAGAAGTCATACCCGTTAATAGGGGGGATAAAAATTCTAAAGATAGGGCTTTTTTAAAAGCAGTGGAGATGATTAAAAAAGGTTATTGTTTGAATATATATCCTGAAGGAACAAGGTCTAAGACGGGTGAGGTTCAGGAGGGGAAATGGGGCGTAGCCAAATTGTTTTTGGAAACAGAGGTGCCTGTAGTTCCCTTGGGAATAAGTGGAGCTTTTGATATTTTTCCTCCCGGACAAAAACCTAAAGTAAAAAAAGTTGTGAAGTTAAATATCGGCAAGCCAATGTTTTTTAAGGAAGAATTGGAAAAATCAAAGAACATTTCTTCCAGTTCCGAACAATACAAAGATATCTGTATTGAGATTACTAATAAAATAATGGAAGAAATTAAAAGACTGGTCCATGAAAATTAAAAAGATTTTAATTGCCAATAGGGGAGAAATAGCCTTAAGAATTATAAGGACGTGCAAAGAAATGGGCATAAAGACCGTTTCTTTGTGTCCTATGTCTGGGATGGAAAAGAATTTTCTTGAGACCGATATGGCCGATGAATGTTGTTTTTTGGACAAAGAAGGTTCTTCCGGCTATCTTGATGGAAAGAAAATAATAGAAATAGCGAAGAAATGTAAGGTGGACGCAATTCATCCAGGTTACGGATTTTTAGCCGAGAATTGGAAATTCGCTCGATTATGCGAAATTAATAAAATTAAATTTATCGGTCCTCGCTCGTCGACGTTAAAAAGGTTTGAAGATAAGGTTGAGGCTAAAAAGATTGCCAAGAAGCTTAAAATTCCGACTCTTCCGGCCAGCGAGAAGCCAATTAAAACAAAAGGTGATTTATTTTCGTCGGCTAAAAAAATAAAGCCGCCGTTTATTTTGAAAGCTCAAAGAGGAGGGGGAGGAATGGGCATAAGAATAATCGATAATCAGGTTGATGCCGGACAGCTTTTAAGTTTAACTCTTGATATTCAAAAACAGATGGCTTCGGGTTTTTCAGATATAGATTTCTTTTTGGAAAGATATCTTCCTCAGGCCCGGCATATTGAATTTCAAATGCTCGGAGATGGTAAAAAGGTAGTTCACTTAGGAGAAAGAGATTGTACGATTCAAAGAAGATTTCAGAAGCTTTTAGAAGAAGCTCCTTCTCCTTATATCACTGAAAAAGAAAGAGAAGAAATGGGTAAGTTGGCTGTAAAAATATGTCAGAGTATGAAATATGAGGGAGTAGCTACAGTTGAGTTTATAATGGACACTACTTCAAGAGAGTTTTATTTTATGGAGGTTAATCCCAGAATTCAGGTTGAGCATCCTATTACCGAGGCAATAACCGGAATTGATATTGTCGAACAGCAAATAAAGGTGGCTCAGGGAGAGAGATTGGCGTTTTCTCAAGAAGATATTCATTTCAATGGTTGGGCTATTGAAGTGAGAATTAATGCTGAAGATCCACATAAGAATTTCCAGCCTAATCCAGGGAAGATAAGCAAGTATTTTCCTTCAGGCGGTCAGGGAGTGTTTTTACACAGTTTTTTGCATCAAGGACAAGAGATATATCCTTTCTTTGATTCTTTATTGGCCAAGGTCGTTGCTCACGGAAAAGACAGAAAAGATGCTGTTAAAAAAATGAAAAGGGCTTTAGATGAATTAATTATCGAAGGAGTTGAAACGACCGTTCCTTTTTTCAAAATGGTTTTAAAGAATAAAGAATTCTTAAAGGGAGAATTTAACACTAATTTTATAGAAAAAAGCGGGATTATAAAGGAACTCATGCTCGAGCCTTATCTGAAGAAAAAAATTCAGGAAAGTTTGATTGAAGGATTAACCGAGGAAGAACTTGCTGAAATGATTTTTAATATTTATAAAAACATTAAGAAGGAAGCTGGGCAAATCAAAAGGCCAGTTTCTAAATGGGTAAATTATGAAAGGTTTAATATGATACAGCAATGAAATTGAAGGTGAGAATAAAAAATAAAGAATGCGAAATAGATGTCTTGGAAAAAGATGGAAAACTTTTTATAAAAGTAGGAGATAAGGAGTTTGTTTTCGGTATAGGAGAAGAAAAAAAAGAAGAGGAAATTGTTTTAATGGATTCAAAAGTAGAATGTTTCTTGAAAGAAATTAAGTCATCTTTATCTGGCAGTATTTCAGAAGTATTTTTAAAAGAAGGAGATGTTGTTAAAAAAAATCAGAAAATTTTAACTTTGTCGGCAATGAAAATGGAAAATGAGATAGTTTCTGAATCAAAAGGAAAAATTAAAAAAATTATGGTTAAAACCGGAGACAAGGTGAAGGAAGGAGATATTTTAATTATTTTGGAGTAGATATGGAAATAAAGAAATTTAAAAAACTTGCTTCGACGAATATAAAGGCGAAAGAATTAATCGAAGAGGGCGCTCTGCCTTGGACGGTCGTTGTTTCTCAAGAACAGGACTGCGGTTACGGAAGAAAGGGGGAGAAATGGATTTCTCCGAAAGGAGGTTTATATTTTTCAGTTATTTTGCCCAAAAACAATATTGATGATTTACAGCTTTTGACAATATTGACGGCATTCGTAATTGCGAAGATAATAAAAGAGGAATTTAATATTGAGCCATTGATTAAGTTGCCGAACGATATTCTCTTAAACGGAAAAAAGATTTGTGGGATATTAACCGAGAATGTTATAGGAAAAGATGTTAAGTCGTCGGTTATGGGTGTCGGACTGAATACCAATACTGAAAGTTTTCCCGGTTTAGAGAGTATAGCTACTTCATTGTCAAAGGAAATTGGAAGGGAAGTTGATAATGATAAAATATTAGAAAAAATAATTGAAGAAATTAAAAAACAATTAGAAACAATTAGTAAATAAAATTATGAAGTTCGAAAAAGAAATAGGAAAACTAAATAAGAAAATTTCCGAGCTTGATAGTCCGGAGTTAATTAAAAAACAACACGATAAGGGTAAATTAACAGCCAGGGAAAGGGTAGATTTATTATTAGACGAGGGGAGTTTCGTCGAGCTTGATGCTTTTGTTGAAAGTAGGTTTGACGAATTAGGATTAGATAAAAAGAAAGTTCCTGGAGACGCAGTGGTTGCTGGATTTGGAAAAATTAATAATAGGCAGGTCTATGTCTATAGTCAGGATTTTTCAAAAATGGGAGGTTCTTTAGGAGAAATGCATGGAAAAAAGATTGTTAAGGTTATTGAATTAGCACAGAAGACGGGATGTCCGGTTATCGGTATAATTGATTCTGGTGGAGCGAGAATTCAAGAAGGAGCTTCGAGTTTGGACGGATACGCTTCTATTTTCAAAAACATGGTTAAGTCTTCGGGGGTTATCCCTCAAATTAGCGTTATTGTCGGACCTTCTGCAGGGGGTGCTTCATATGCTCCCGGCCTTTCAGATTTTATTTTTATGGCCGAGGGTGTTTCCCAGATGTACATTACCGGTCCCGAAGTTATTAAAAAGGTTAGCGGAGAAGATGTAACCTTTGAAGGATTAGGAGGGGCAAGCGTCCATGGTTCAAAAAGCGGATGCGCCCATTTTGTTTTTTCCGAAGAAAAGGATTGTTTTATGGGGGTTAAAAAACTTCTCTCTTATCTTCCGCAGAATAATTTGGAAGATTCTTTAATCAGCGAATCTTTTTCGGTCGAAGAAAAAAGTTTGCTTAAAATAATTCCAGAGGAACAGGAAAAGGGATACGACATTAAAGAAATTATTGATGCAGTTTTCGACAAGAATTCTTTTTTTGAAGTTCATGCTAAATTTGCCGTTAGTTCGGTTGTTGGGCTGGCTAGATTGTCGGGACATGTCGTCGGAGTCGTTGCCAATCAGCCCAAGTTCATGGCCGGAGTCTTAGATATAGATTGTTCGGATAAAATTGCCAGATTCGTGAGGTTTTGCGATGCTTTTAATATTCCTGTTATTAATCTTGTCGATACCCCGGGATATTTACCGGGTACAACTCAAGAGCACCAAGGAATAATTCGCCATGGAGCCAAAGTTTTATACGCATATGCCGAGGCGAGCGTTCCCAAAGTATCAGTTATTATGCGAAAGGCTTTTGGAGGAGCATACATAGCTCTTGCTTCCAGGAATTTAGGATATGATAAAGTTATTGCCTGGCCTTGCGCTCAGATTGCGGTAATGGGAGCGGAACAGGCCGTAAAGATTATTTTTAAAAAACAATTTTCTGAAAGTTCCAATCCTCAAAAATTAGAAAAGGAAAAGATTGAGGAGATAAATAATTTTTTGGACCCATTTCATGCTGCTAAGCTGGGACAAGTTGATATGATAATTGAGCCAGATGAAACAAGAGAAGTTTTGATTAAATGTATGGATTCTCTTTCGACAAAAAGAGAAAGCAGGGTGCCGAGGAAGCATGGCAACGTGCCGTTATAGCAAAAAAAGCACTTTGTGCTTTTTGAAAAATTATATTTCTAGGATTTTCCTCCAGCGGATAGCGGTAGCCTCTGCTTCTTGTACGGAAAGTCCAATATAGTTTTCTGGTGATTGAATGATTTCCAGTTGGTCTGGGGTCAACCGAGCGAGATAGTCTTTAAATTCGGGATTTTTTCGAACAAGCTCCATTAGGGAGATTTTCTTTTCTTTCGACTCAAGAGAAAGTATCCTTATTTTTTCATGGGCATCAGGGCATCCGTAGAAGGAAAGGAGTAGCTGGATTGGCTCTGCCAGAATGAGTTCTCCCTGCATTTTAAGATTTTCTTTCATTTTTTCCTGGTCAACGATGATTTTCGCCATAGTTTTCGTTAGGCGTTCAGCCATAAGGAAGGTGTAGGCGATTATTTCACTGTCGGTTCTTGACGAAACAGAGTTAGTCAGGTCTCTCTGGTGTTCAGACATCTGATTCATGAGCATCGTGATAATTCTGGGTGCGACTATTTTCCACATCCCTTTAACATTTTCAAAGTTAATAGGATTTTGTTTTTGAGACATGGTCGAAGATCCGACTTGGTTTTTTTCGAATTCTTCTTTGATTTCGGAAATCTCGGTTCTCTGCAGATGTCGCATATCATCGGCAAGGTCTGCCATTATTCCCGCAATCAGCAAAATTTCAAAGAATGTTCTGTTTTTGTCTTCTGGCGGGATGATTTGAGTTGAAGGACTTGATGGATAGACTCCTAATTTTTCCAATAGGTCTTTTTCAAACTGAATAGCAGCTGTTCCGAGAAAAAGGCTGGAAGAATTGTATGCTCCTACGGCGCCCGAGAATTTACCAGACAAACTTTTAGAAAGGTTCTCCAGATAGAGGGTGCCCTCTCCAAGCCGGTTTACATATCCTGACATTGCCCAGCCGAAAGTTATCGGCACTGCGTGCTGTCCGTGCGTTCTGCCAATTTGTACAGTTTTTGCCTCTTCTTCTGTCAGTCTTATTATGACCTTTACGAGATCATTGAGCTGAGGAATGAGTAGTTCGTTAATGGCTCTGAAGTAGACGATATTGTTGGCCGTATCAATTATGTCGTACGATGTTGCACAGAAGTGGACGAATGATCCGGAGTCTGGGCAAAGCAATTTGGCCTTGATACAATTGACCATTGCTCTGGCATCGTGGTGGATTCTTTGTTCTTCTTTGTAGACGTCATTCGGGTTTACCATTTCGCAGGCTGCGGAAATATCGTCGGCAATTTCTTTGCTGCAAAGATTGTATTCGTAAAGAGTTTGAGCTAGAGCAGATTCAACTTCAAGCTGTGTCGCGACGAATATTTTTCCCGATAGATACATTATAATTCTATCGTCTGAATAACGGTAATCTAATGGCGATATTGCGTTTAAATCATTAATCATTAGTTATTCTCCTGTCAAAGAGCTTCGCCTTGAGCAGAGCTTTTGGCGCTTCAATACTATCACAATATTTTTATTTTGCAATAAAAGAAAAATACTGTTTTGAAACAGTATTTTTTGTCGGGCTGCTGGGAGTTGAACCCAGGTCTTACGCACCCCATGCGCAAATACTACCACTATACTACAGCCCGATTTCTCATAACGTCATCTTATCAAAAAAGAGGATAATTGCAATGTCTGAAATAAAAAAAAGAAGAAAAATTATTCTTGGCAAGAAACTTCTTCTAAGAAGAATTCTTGGCCGTGGATATTTATCTTCTGTTTGGCGATTTTTACTCCACTTTCTCCGCGTAGATATGTTATTGGAGGACAGTCACCTTCATCTATTACAGAATTTTCTGTGAAGATTGGACAGACATCGATTTTAACGATCTGGGTATTCATGGACCCACCGCAAAGCGGAATGCCTTCGGTCCAGTCTTTTTTCAAACAGATGCAATGGGGAAAAGCTATGGCGCTTTCTATCTTGATGGGCCAGTTTTGGAAATTGATATCATTAGTATCAAGAGATGGCTTGAGTCCATTTAAGTTTTTATCAATGAAAGTTTTTAAAGCGAAATTATAGCTGTTTATTTTTCGATTATGTCCACAACGGACATAGGACAGCAATATTTTTAAACATTCATTGATATCATTAGCTTCTACTGCTATGGAGGATTTACCCCAGAAGAGGATTTCTTTTTGCGATTCCTTTGTCAGCCCAAGGAGTGCCTCAAAATCTTCTTTTTCTGTACCCAGTACATATGTCCAGGCATTGTTGAGAAAAATTAATTTCCCGTTTTTTGTTTTTTCAAATAGCTGTGCAGTTCCCAAGCAAAAGAACAAAAACTCTATGATAAAGATTTTCTTTTTCACGTTTTCTCCCTCCTTGGGAGTTCTTTTAGAACATATCACAAATGCGACTAAAGTCAATAAAAAAAAGCCCTTTTGGGCAGCCTTTTTTATTTATTTTTTCCCTAGAGATTTAATGCATTTCGTACAGGCTAATATTCTTTTTCCAGCAAATCCTTTGAAGTTTTTGTTTGTTGTGTTAGCGGGAACTATAACCCATTGGAGATTGGGTTTTATTCTTCTTTTAGTAGAGGGATTGTATCTCGAAATAAGCTTATAGTAGCTTCCTCCCATTGAAGACGTTTTTTTACAAATTGTGCATTCTTTTTCCATATGTATTGTATATTACCAAAAAATTAAATAATTGCAACCCCCCATAGTTTTATGGTATTATTTTAAACATGGATATAACAATGATATTCACACTATTAATTCTTTTGTTCTCAATTATTATTCATGAGATAGCTCACGGTAGTATTGCCTATTACTTAGGCGACCCGACAGCTAAAAATGCCGGCAGATTGGACTTGAATCCTTTGATGCATTTAGATCCGATTGGTTCAGTCCTTTTGCCTTTATTTATGTCTTTTTTAGGAGGACCCATAATCGGTTGGGCTAAGCCGGTTCCGATTAATCCGATGTATTTCAGGGATAAAAGATGGGGAGAGCTTAAGGTATCATTGGCCGGACCGTTATCTAATTTTACAATTGCTTTGATTTTCGGATTAATTGTTAAATTCATTGCTTTGCCTCAGAGTTTTTTAACCATAGCGGCCATAGTCATTTTTTATAACATTGTTTTAGGAATATTTAATTTAATCCCGATTTATCCCTTAGATGGTTCCCACATTTTGTTTTCATTATTGCCGGAAAGTTTTAACGCTTTCAAAATATTCATGACCCAGTACGGTTTTATAATCCTCCTCTTTTTAATTTTTATAATCCCTAATAGCGGCCTTAATTGGATTTTTGCGTTGGCGACAAAAATATTAGCTCTATTTTTTAATCAACCAGCCGTTTTTTAATAATTATAATTTTTTATTGAAATATGAAATTAGAAAATAAAATAGCAATAGTCACAGGAGCTTCTTCGGGAATAGGAAAGGCCATTGCTGAGAAGTTCGTATCGGAAGGGGCTTCGGTTGTTTTTTCGGATGTTAATGATTTTGATGTTAGTCGTTTTGGAGACAAAGCGATTTTTGTTAAGTGTGATGTTAGTAAATCAGTTGAAGTTGAAAATGTTGTTAAGGTTTGTTTAGAGAAGTTTGGCAAAGTTGATGTCATGGTCAACAATGCCGGAATCGGAAGCTTAGGGGACGCATTAACCATGTCTGACGATGTTTGGCACAAGACGATAGAAATTAATCTATCGGGAGTATTTTATGGAATTCGTTCAGCCGGAAAAGCGATGAAAGAAAAGGGAATCAAGGGTTCAATTATTAATATGACTTCTATTTTAGGTTCAGTTGGGTTTAGAGGAGCTTTAGCCTACTGTGCCTCAAAAGGAGGAGTAAGCCAATTAACCAAAGGAAGTTCTTTAGAATTGGCTTCTTTGGGAATAAGGGTCAATGCCATTGCTCCTGGATTTATTAAAACCAATATGACTAAGGGGGTGCAAGAAGACGAGAACTTATCAAAGTTAATTAATGGGATGACACCTTTGGGCTACATGGGCGAACCGGAAGATATCGCTAATGCTGCTGTTTTTTTGGCTTCTGAAGATTCTAAATACGTGACAGGTTCCACCTTATATGTTGACGGGGGATGGACTGCACAGTAAAATATATTTAATGCATAAATTATTAAAACAAGCATTTACATTGATTGAAATATTAGCGGTAGTTGCAATCGTCAGTATTTTGTCTGGCTTAATTATCGTTTCTATGGAAGGAGTAAAAGATAGTGCTACCCTTGCCAAGTCTAAATCTTTTGCAGATTCTTTGATAAATGCTTTAATAGTAAGTACAATCGGCGAATGGGAATTCGATGACATTGTTTTGTCAGTAGATTCAGCATTACCAGACGGGACAGTAATTCCCGACCCTTGGGGAGACAATAATTGCACATCTCAAGGAGGGCCAATATTAAAAGGTGGTAGCAATTGCGTGACCGGAAAATGTTTAAGTTTTACCGGGTCTAATAATGTTGATTGCGGGAATAGTTCTAATTATGATTTAGCTGACACGAACCATACTTTATCGTTCTGGTTTAAGAGCAGTGATCCGGATTACGAATGGTTATGGGGCCGTTTTACCGGAGGGACTCCAGGCGAGGGTTATGTTTTTTATTTATATTACGGAAAAGTAGGTTTTGAGGAAAGAACAACCACTAATGGTTTTGGTTTTGCGTCCGATGGTATGGTGAACGATAATAAATGGCATTTTCTTACAATTACAGTTAGCGTTGCTCCCTATAAGTATTGGACTTCTTATCTTGACGGTAAAGTTTCAGGCCCTGATGGTTTTGATGGAGATATAATTAATCATAGTAGTTCTTTGTATCTAAATGGTCCAGATACCGGCTATTATTCTGTAAGTTATCTTGATGATATTAGAATGTATAGTGCTGTGATTCCTATTTCTCAAATTGAAGAACAATATTACTCAGGACTTAACCAATTACTTGCTAATGGAAGTATAACCGGAGAAGAATATCTGGCAAGAATAAACGAGGCCGTTGATTCAATGGCCGAAGCAATATAAATACCCAAGTTGACTGTACGTTTTTTATAAGTTATTATTGGGGCGCCTAATATCTTTAGGTAAAAGCCCTTTTATGTTAATTAAATTAAGAAGGGAGGTTGATTTTTGTGAATGTTAAAAAACCATTATTGAAGAAACCTTTTGGGGGAAGCAAGTACCTTTGGAACAATTGCAATATGGGAACTTCTTCCGCGTATTGTGAAGTCTGTGGAACAAACTCAAGAGTTGATTCAGAATCGGCCAGCCTGACAATCGATAACTTTTTGGGTTACCAGATGGTGGAAGAATGCTGCGGAGGGTTACTCGATTTACTCTACGAAGAATTTGGAAAGGAGTTTGCTACAAGATTCTTTAAAGAGTTTTCAGAAGATCCTTTTGATCCGAGATTTGCAGTGTTTCTCATGGTCATGCAAACCGGTTTTGCACATATAGAGAAGACGGCATCCGAGCTGAGTGAACAAGCTAAGAAAAATCAAAATACTCTAAATCTTCTTAAGAAACATTAATTTTTTTAAAGTCCGACACAAACAAGTCGGCTTTCTCTATTATTAATTTGACATTTCGCCTTTTATTTGATAACTTTATCACAAGCGAATTTTCGCTTGCGATTTATTTATTGTTAAAAAATATGCCAACAATCAGACAGTTAATCAAGAAGAATAGAAAACCGTTAAAAGCCAAGAGCAATACTCCTGGTCTTGGTTTTGGCTTTAATCCTCTAAAAAACAGGCCTAAGGACTACGAAGCCCCTTTTAAAAAGGGAGTTTGTTTGAAAGTTTTTACTACTACTCCCACAAAACCTAACTCGGCCTTGAGAAAAGTTTGCAGAGTTAAGCTAAGTAATGGTATGGAAGTAACAGCATATATTCCCGGAGAAGGGCACAATTTACAAGAACACTCGATAGTCATGATAAGAGGAGGAAGAGTTAAAGATTTGCCCGGCGTCAGATACCATGTTGTCAGGGGGATTTTTGATTGTTCTGGAGTTGAGGGAAGAAAAAACCAGAGAAGCGCTTATGGAGTTAAAAAACCAGTTAAGAAATAAATATGGCAACAGGACTTAAATTTAAAAAGAAAGTTATAATGCCCGATTCAGTCTATAATGACATCATGGTTTCGAAATTTATTAACCAGGTGATGTCTAACGGGAAAAAAACTATAGCTCAAAAAATAGTCTACGGAGCTTTTGATTTAATTAAAAATCAGACCAAGAAAGACCCTTTGGAGGTTTTTAGATTGGCTATTCAAAATGTTTCTCCAATGCTTGAGGTTAAGCCGAAAAGAGTCGGAGGAGCTACTTATCAGGTTCCCATGGAAGTAAAAGGAAACAGGAGATTAAGTTTAGCCATGAAATGGATGATTAATTCAGCCAAGGACAAAAAAGGAAAGGCAATGAAGTTTAAGTTGTCTGAGGAATTAATTGAGGCCTCTGAAAATAAAGGAAATTCAGTCAGGAAGAAAGAGAACGTTCATAAGATGGCAGAAGCCAACAGGGCATTTGCTCACTTTGCTTGGTAATTTAACCACAAACCTATTTTCAAGCCAAATAGGTTTTGTGTTTTAAAATAAATAAAAATATATGAGTCGCCAATATCCAATAGAAAAATACAGGAACATCGGAATCATCGCTCACATTGATGCGGGCAAGACCACAACCAGTGAGAGAGTTTTGTTTTACACAGGAATTTCTCATAAAATAGGTGAAGTTCATGAAGGCGCGGCTATTATGGATTGGATGGAACAGGAGAGAGAAAGAGGTATTACTATCACTTCGGCCGCAACGACTTGTTTCTGGTCTCCCGGAGACTATTTAAAAAAAGACAAATTAAACGAGCACAGAATCAACCTTATCGACACTCCTGGACATATCGACTTTACTGCCGAGGTGCAGAGAAGCTTGAGAGTCTTGGACGGCGCTGTGGTTGTTTTTGACGGAGTAGCTGGAGTTGAGGCTCAGTCGGAAACTGTTTGGAGGCAAGCGGACAGATACCATGTTCCGAGAGTTTGTTTTATTAATAAATTAGACAGAATGGGAGCTTCTTTTGAAAAGAGCTTGCAGTCTATTTGGGATAAATTGACAACCAATGCCGTTGCCGTTCAGTATCCAATAGGACAAGAAGCTGAGTTTGAGGCCATTATTGATTTGATGGAAATGAAAGCGGTTAAGTTTGAAGGAGAAATGGGAAAGGATGTTATTAAATTCGATATTCCCGAGAATATGCTTGAAGAGGCAAAGAAATGGAGAAGCAAAATGATCGAAAAAATCGTTGCCGAAGAAGAAGTTCTCATGGAAAGATATTTGAACGGAGAAGAGATATCAGTAGAAGATTTGAGAAAGGCCTTGAGAAAAGCAACCATTGAGTATAAATTGGTTCCAGTACTAATCGGAACATCTTTGAAAAACAAAGGAATTCAATTAGTTTTGGATGCCGTAGTATATTATTTACCGAGCCCGCTAGATGTTCCCTCTACTAAGGGAATCGACCCTAAAGATGAAGAAATAAAACTTGAAAGGCATCCTGATGATAATGAACCTTTTGCCGGATTGGCATTTAAGGTTGCAACAGACCCCTTTGTGGGAACTTTGACATATGTTAGGGCCTACTCGGGACACTTTACCAAAGGAGGATATTTACTTAACACGGTTTCTGGAGAAAGAGAAAGAATCGGAAGAATACTAAGAATGCACGCCAACGAAAGAGAAGAAGTGGAAGAAGTATATGCAGGAGACATTGTTGCTTTCGTCGGATTAAAAGATACTACAACCGGACATACTCTTTGCGATGAATCCAGTCCCATTGTTTTGGAAAAGATTGTTTTCCCCGAACCTGTTATCTCGATTCAAGTCGAGCCTAAAGTTAAGGCTGACCAAGAAAAGATGGGAGCTTCTTTAAAGAAATTACAGGAAGAAGATCCGACTTTTAGAATGGAAACAAATCAAGAATCTGGAGGAACTATTTTGTCCGGTATGGGAGAATTGCATTTGGAAATCATCGTTGACAGACTAAAAAGAGAATTTAATGTTGAGACGAATGTTGGAAGGCCACAGGTTAGCTACAGAGAAACAATCGACAGGAATGCCGAAGCGGAATGTAAATACATTAAGCAAACCGGAGGTAGAGGACAGTACGGTCACGTTAAAATCAGGATTGAGCCTCTAGAAAGAGGAAAAGGATTTGAATTTGTTAATGAAATCAAGGGAGGTGTTATTCCCAGAGAATATATTCCTGCAACTGAAAAAGGAATTAAAGAGGCGATGGAGAAAGGAGTTGTCGCCGGATACCCCTTAGTCGATATGAAGGTTTCTTTGTATGACGGTTCTTTCCATGAAGTTGATTCTTCAGAAATGGCCTTTAAAATCGCCGGTTCAATGGCTTTGCAAGATGCATCCAGGAAAGGAGGTGCTCATTTGCTCGAGCCTATTATGAAATTAGAAGTTGTTGTTCCTCCTGAATTCTTGGGAGACGTCATCGGAGATGTATCAGCCAGAAGAGGGCAGATTGATGAGACAACAGATAGGCCGGGAGTTAAGGTCGTTTACGCTAAAGTGCCTTTATCTGAAATGTTCAGCTATACAACTTCGTTGAGGTCATTAACTCAAGGAAGAGGAACATCCTCAATGGAATTCGACCATTATGAAAAAGTCCCGGGCAATATCGCTCAAGAGATAGTTGAGGGTAAAAGGAAATAATATGGACTTGAAAGAGATAAAAAAGATAATCGAGGAAGAAGGGGGCAAGATAATCGTAACTTCAGAAGAAGGTCCGACCCTGGTAATTATGAGTTTAGATGATTACAGGGGAAGAAAAGAGGCGAAAATTGAAAGTAAGGTCGAGTCGCCAGCAAAGGTTCCAAAAGAGCTTGAATCGGAATCTTTGAAAATAGATGACCTTCCTTTCTAACAAGTTATTGACTTTTTCCCAAATTTAGTTAAAATAGATTTGTTAATTAAAACATTAATCCTCTTTTTATTGTACGTCGGCACAATACAAAAAAGGGTATATAAATAAAAATAATAATATAAAAATATGGCAGAAGTTTTTACAAGAAACAAACCGCATTTAAACGTCGGAACCATCGGTCACGTTGACCACGGTAAAACCACTTTAAGTGCAGCAATATTGCACTGTTTGGCCTTAAAAGGCGGAAAAGTGTCAGAGAAGTCGGTTGACCAGATTGATTCGGCTCCCGAAGAAAAAGCAAGAGGTGTTACCATTAATATCGCTCACTTGGAGTACGAAACAGACAAGAGGCATTATGCCCACATTGACTGTCCAGGACACGCTGACTACATTAAGAATATGATTACGGGTGCTGCTCAGATGGATGGAGCTATTTTGGTAGTTGCCGCCACTGACGGTCCTATGCCTCAAACAAGAGAGCACATTCTATTAGCTCACCAAGTAGGCTTGCCTTCAGTAATCGTATTTTTAAACAAATGCGACATGGTTGAAGATGCTGAAATGATTGACTTGGTCGAAGATGAAGTCAGGCAGTTGTTAAAGAAATACAGCTTCCCTGGAGACGAGGTTCCTGTAATCAGAGGTTCAGCTTTGAAGGCCCTAGAAGGTACATCTGTTGATGATCCTTGGGTAGCTAAAGTTTTAGAACTAGTAGATAAATTAGATACATATATTCCTGAGCCGGTTAGAGACGTAGCCAAGCCTTTCTTGATGGCTATTGAAGATGTCTTCTCAATCGAAGGAAGAGGCACTGTTGCAACAGGAAGAATTGAAAGAGGTATTGTTAATTCCAATGAAGAAATCGAAGTTATTGGTATCAGACCGACACAGAAAACAACAGCCGTTTCCGTTGAAATGTTCAACAAGTCATTATCAACAGGACAGGCCGGAGATAACGTTGGTATACTTTTAAGAGGTTTGAAAAAGGAAGACATTGAAAGAGGGCAGGTTTTAGCCAAGCCCGGAACAATTACTCCTCATACAGAATTCACAGCTCAAATTTACGTTTTGACAAAGGAAGAAGGCGGAAGACACACTCCTTTCTTCTCAGGATACAAGCCTCAGTTCTTTATTAGAACAGCTGATGTTACCGGAGATGTAATTTTGGCTCAGGGAACAGAAATGGTTATGCCCGGAGACACAGTCGACGTTACGGTTAAATTGATTGCACCTGTAGCTTTGGAAGAGAAGCAGGGATTCGCTATCAGAGAAGGAGGCAAGACTGTCGGTGCAGGAGTTATTACAAAGATTATTAAATAGATAGAATAAGATGTCAGCAGCCCTTAAAAAAACTGAAAGCAAAGAAGTAGCGCCAAAATTAAGAATCAAGCTCCGCGCATATGACCACAAGGTTATTGATAAAAGCGCTAAGCAGATTATTGATATGGCGCTAAGGTGCGGAGTTAAGATCGCCGGACCGATTCCTTTGCCGATTGAGATAAACAAGTTTACCGTTAATAGGTCAACTTTTGTTCACAAGACGGCAAGAGAACAATTTGAAATGAGAATTCACAAGAGGGTTATCGACATTTTAAGTCCTAACCAGAAAGTGGTAGAGTCATTGAAATCATTGACTCTGCCCGCTGGAGTGGATACGGAGATTAAGAGTATTTTGTAAGATAATTAGACAACGCGTTGAATTTAAAGATATAAAAGAAGAATAATCGGAAACACTAGCTTTATTGGGCTGGTCGCCCAGTTTTTTCTTGTTAAAAGTATGAAATTCATATTAGGTAAAAAAATTGAAATGAGCCAGGTATTTAAAGAAGACGGAACAGTCGTTCCGGTTACTTTGATTTCGGCTGGCGAATGCGGTGTTGTCCAGGTTAAAACAAAAGAAAAAGACGGATATGAATCAATTAAAATAGGTTTTGAGAACTTGCCTGAAAGGAAAATTAAGAAGAGTGGAACGCCGTTTAGATATTTGAGAGAGTTTGAAGGAGATATTTCAGCTTTTAAACAGGGAGATAAAATAACGGCAGCAGTTTTCAATTTAGGGGATAAGGTAAAGGTTTCCGGAGTATCCAAAGGAAAGGGATTCCAAGGAGGTGTCAAGAGGTGGGGATTTTCCGGAAAACTTTCTTCAACCCACGGTAATAAGCACGAACACAGAACATTAGGTTCTACCGGTTGCTCTATTCCCGCAAGAGTTATCAAAGGAAGAAAAATGCCCGGAAGAACTGGAAGCGACAGAATTTCGGTTAAGAATTTGGAAGTTGTTAAGATTGATTCGAAGAATAATATTATAGCTTTGAAAGGCGCCGTTCCCGGAAGAAGAGGAACGCTTTTAGAAATTAGAGGATAATCATATGGCAAAGAAAGAGACGAAAATTGAAGAAAAGGCAGAAGTAAAGAATGTTAAGGTTGATTTACCGAAAGCAGTTTTTGAAGTTCCGATGAACGTTGATTTGATACACCAGGTGGTTGTTTCTCAGATGGGCAACAGAAGGAGAGTAATCGCCCACGCCAAAGGAAGGGGAGAAGTAAGGGGAGGTGGTATTAAGCCTTGGAAGCAGAAAGGAACCGGACGCGCCAGACACGGTTCTTCCAGATCTCCTATATGGATTGGCGGAGGAGTAACTCACGGTCCGACAAAAGAAAGAGTATTTAAGAAGATTTTGCCTAAGAATATTAAAAGAAAAGCATTGTTCGTCGCTTTGTCGGACAAAGCCAGAGAAGGATTATTGAGCGTCATTGAAAATTTGTCTGTGAAAGAAGCCAAGACAAAACAGGCTAGAGAATTATTGAAGATTAGTGGAATAAAAGAAAGCTGTCTTATCGTTTTGTCTAAAATCGACAAGAACATTATTTTAGCAATGAGAAATATTCCCAAGATTTCAACTATTCAGGCAAAAGATTTGAACTGTTTAGATGTTGTTTCCAGCAAGTATTTATTAACCGATAAAGAAGGAATCGAAGAAATTAAGAAAACATTTTTAGATTAATATGGCATTAGATATTTTTAAAAAAGAAAAAACAGCGAAAGCAAAGAAAGCTGTCGCGAAGGAAGAAACTGTTAAAAAAGAAAACAAGGAAGTTTTGGGTAGCGGTAAATGGAATATATTAAAATCACCTTGCATCACCGAAAAAGCAGTAAATATGTCATCGCAAGGCAATTTTTATGTCTTCCATGTGTCTTCCGTTGCAAACAAGATTGAAATTAAGAAGGCTATTGAAGAGAAGTACAAAGTTAGCGTTTTAGACGTAAGAACAATTAATATCCCCAGAAAGAGAATGGTAAGAGGAAAGACAGAAGGATTTAAGCCGGGATACAAGAAAGCGGTTATAAGAATCAAGGAAGGACAAAAAATTGAAATTGTAGGACAATAATATGCAGAGAAAAACATTAAAACTTAATAATTTGCTTGTCTTGACCAAAAAGAAACCCGAAAAGAATCTTTTGGTCAGAGTGAAGAGGACCGGAGGAAGAGGCAGCAACGGTAGAATCACTTCAAGACATATTGGAGGAGGCGCAAGAAAGCTTTACCGCTTGGTTGAGTTTGGACAGAAGAGGTTAGATATTCCTGCAGAAGTAATTGCTTTGGAACACGACCCTAACAGAAATGCATTTTTGGCTTTAATCCAATACGAAGACAAGGAAAAGAAATATATTATTGCTCCGGAAGGATTGAAGATTGGAGATAAAATTGTTTTTGCCGAGAAAGCGGAAGCTAAGATCGGAAACAGAATGAAGTTGAAAAATATCCCAGAAGGAACTATAGTTTATAATATCGAACTTCAGTTAAACAAAGGCGGGATACTGGTAAGGTCAGCCGGTGCAGGAGCGATGGTACAAAACCACGAAGGCGCATATTCCAACATCAAGATGCCTTCTTCGGAAATAAGAAAGATTTCGGGAGAGTGTTTTGCTTCAATCGGAAGCGTCAGCAACTCCGAGTACAGATTTATTAATTGGTCAAAAGCAGGAAAGAGCAGAAAGAAAGGAATTCGTCCGCGCGTCAGAGGTTCAGCAATGAATCCTTGTGACCATCCGCACGGAGGAGGTGAATGTAGAACCGGAATCGGTTTGAAGCACCCGAAGACTCCTTGGGGAAAGCCGGCTTTGGGAGTAAAGACCAGAAATAAGAACAAGTGGACAAGCAAGTTAATTATTCAAAGAAGAGTTAAGAAGAAGAGAAAATAAACATTATGGCAAGAAGTCTAAAAAAAGGACCATATATCGACCCGAATGTAACGAAAAAGATTGAGGGTAAGAAGCCAAGCGAAACAGCAGCTATTAAGACCTGGTCGCGAGCTTCGACAATTACTCCCGAAATGATCGGCTTTACTTTCGGTGTGCATAACGGAAAGGACTTCCTTCAGGTTAAGGTTACAGAAGAAATGGTCGGACACAAGTTGGGAGAATTTTCTCCGACAACTAAATTTTTAAGACACGGAGGAAAAGCGCAAAAAGAAACAGAAGGTGGTAAGCCAGCCCCTGCACCAGTAGCAGCACCGGCTAAAGTAAAATAATATGGCATTTGAAGTTAAATTAAAACATTTACATATTGCTCCGAGAAAGGCGAGATTGGTTGCCGACTTGGTAAGAGGAAAGACGGCGGAAGAAGCTCAGACGATTTTGAATTTTGCAATTAAGAGAGCGAGCGACCCGATTTTGAAATTATTGAATTCGGCCTTGAGCAATGCAAAAATGACCAAAAATGTTGAAGCGAAAGATTTATTCATTTCTAAAATCATAGTTGATGAAGGTCCAGCCGGAAAGAGAGTTTTGCCGAAATCGAGAGGAAGGGGAGAGGTTATAAAAAAGAAAACATCCCACATAACTTTGATTTTAGATGCGAAGAGAGAAGAGAAGGTAAAAGAAAAGAAAGATAAAAAGATAACAAAGAAGAAATAAAATGAGTCACAAAGTCCACCCAAAAATTTTTAGGATTAGAGGAATAGAAGATTGGTTATCTCACGGATTTTACGGTAAAACACCTTTTAAAAATGTGAGGGAAGATTTTGTTATCAGAACTTTTTTGACCGAAAAACTGAAAGAAATGAGTGTCGAGAAGATTGAAATTGAAAGATACAGCAACAAGACAAATGCTATTATTCATTCAGCCAGGCCGGGTTTGATTATCGGACGCGGAGGGGAAGGAATTGAGAAGATAAGATTGGAATTGTTGAAAGAGATTTTCAGAAAAAACAAATTAGGGTTGAAGGAATGGAGCGAATTGGGAAAGAAATTGAAATTGGAGGTAAAAGAAGTTTCTAACCCTTGGACATCTTCAGTTTTAGTTAACCAGTGGATTGCTCAGAAGATTGAAAAAAGAACTCCTTTCAGAAAGACCATCAAGCAGGCTATTGAAAAAGTGATGGGGAATAAGATTGTTAAAGGAATTAAGATTGTTGTTTCCGGAAGATTGGACGGAGCCCAGATTGCAAGGTCTGAGTGGTTAGAAAAAGGAAGATTGCCCAGACAGACAATCAGAGCGGATATTGATTATGCTTTAGGAGAGGCAAGATGTACTTACGGTACGATCGGTATAAAGGTTTGGATATATAAAGGAGATAAATTTGAATAATAGAACATGTTAGCCCCAAAAAGATTAAAACATAGAAAACACCAGAAAGGGAGAAGGATAAACAGATTGTTTGAAGGCAAGGGAACTAAAATCAGCTTCGGCAGCTTTGGGTTAAAAGCCACTACCGATAAATGGATTACTTCTAATCAGATTGAAGCTTGCAGAAGAGCGATTATCAGATATTTAAAGAAAGGAGGAAAGCTTTGGATCAGAATTTTTCCTGACAAAGTCAGAACAAAGAAAGGACAGGAGGTTCCCATGGGAGGAGGCAAGGGTGGATTGGACCACTATGTATTCCCCGTAAAGCCGGGTAGAATATTGTTCGAGCTTGAAGGAATAAGCGAAGCTGATGCAAGAGAAGCGTTGAGGAAAGCCGGAGACAAGTTGCCCTTAAAGACTAAATTCGTTAAGAAACAGTAATATGAAGAGCAAAGAATTGATTTCAAAAACTAAAGACGAATTGATGAGACTGATGGAAGAGAAAAAGAAGAGAATTGAAGAAGTACGCTTTAAGGTTGTTTCGGGCGGAATCAAAAATGTCAAAGAGTTAAGAGAAGACAAAAAAGACATTGCAAGAATTTTGACAGTATTAAATAAAAAATAGTATGCCAAAAAAGGAATTAACAGGAATAATAGTTTCGGACAAGATGCAGAAGACTGCTGTGGTTGAGGTTGAAAGAATAAAGGAGCATCCCAAGTACAAGAGGAGATACAAGGTCCACAAGAAATACAAAGCCCATGTTGAGGGAGATGAGTTTAAAACCGGAGACAAGGTTGTAATCAGAGAAAGCAAACCTTTCTCAAAAGACAAAAAATGGGAAGTTGTATCTAAATTAAACAAATAATAAAGAAATGATACAGGTACAGACAATGTTAAAAGTGGCCGATAACTCCGGCGCCAAGATGGCAAAGTGCATCCGTGTTTTGGGTGCGACAAGAAGAAGATATGCATCTTTGGGCGATATTATCGTTGTTGCCGTGAAAGACGCTGAACCGAGAAAGGGTGTAAAAAAACACCAGGTTATCAGAGCGGTTATTATTAGAGAAAAAGGCCCGGTAAGAAGGAGTAACGGTTCATATATTAGATTTGATGATAACGCAGTTGTAATTTTAGAAGGAACTTCCCAGGAGCCTAAGGGTACGAGAATTTTAGGACCGGTCGCAAGAGAAGTAAGAGAAAAAGGATTTGAAAAGATTTCAACAATGACAAAAGATTTAGTTTAAACATATGAAGATAAAAAAGAACGACCAAGTTTTAATAATTTCCGGAAACGACAAAGGCAAGAAAGGAAAAGTCTTGAAATCTTTCCCCGACAAAGGCAGAATTGTTGTTGAAGGGGTTGCTTTAATTAAAAAACATATCAAGCCGAAGAAAGGCGGACAGAAAGGCCAGGTGGCGCAAGCTCCCAGAGCTATTAATATTTCAAATGTTGAATTAGTCTGTTCTAAGTGCGGAAAAGCAACCAGAGTAGGATACGAGGTCGTTGAAGGAGAAAAATACCGCATCTGTAAAAAGTGCAGTGCGAGAATTTAATTAAAAGATTATGGCAATAACCAGCATTAAAGAAAAATACAAGAAGAATGTTATTCCTAAGATGAAGGAAAAGTTTGGTTTGAAGAATGTTATGTCTGTTCCCAAGATTAAAAAGGTAGTCATCAATACCGGGTTCGGAAGAGTTATTTCTACAAAGACCAAAGACGAACAGAGGAAATTTAGCGAGTATATTGTTACAAATATTTCGAGCATTTGCGGACAGAGGCCGGTTTTAACCAAAGCCAGACAATCAATATCTTCTTTTAAATTAAGAGAAGGAAGCGTTATCGGATCAAAAGTTACCTTAAGAGGAAAAAAGATGCAAGACTTTTTAGAAAAGCTTGTTAATATCGTACTTCCTCGTTCAAGAGACTTTTTGGGAATATCTTTAAAGTCGGTTGATGGAAGCGGAAATTTGAATATAGGCATAAAAGAGCACATTGCTTTCCCGGAAATATCACCGGAAAAGTCTCCTATTATTATCGGAATGGAAATTACTATCGTAACGGATGCAAAGTCGAGAGAAAAAGGATTGGAATTGTTTAAATTGCTTGACTTTCCCTTCAAGAAAAGTTAAAGTCAAAAAGCGTTAAATTATGGCAAAACTATCACAAATAGCAAAATCAGCAAAAAAACCTAAATTCTCTTCAAGAGTAGTGAGAAGGTGTTTTAAATGCGGAAGAAAGAGAGGATATATCAGAAAATTCGGATTGTGTAGGATTTGCTTCAGAGAAATGGCTAACCGCGGTGAATTGCCCGGCGTTAAGAAAAGCAGCTGGTAATTATATATTAAAGAAATGGACCCAATAGCAAACATGATCAGTTCAATAAATAACGCTCAGGCTGTCGGCAAAAAGCAGATAGATATTTATCCTTACTCTAATTTCAAGTATTCGATTTTGGAAGTTTTGAAGAAGGAGGGTCTTATCGAGAATTTGGATAAGAAAGGAAGGCTTTCTCAGAGAAAAATCATTATTGATTTGAAATACGATTCAGAAGGTAATCCTTTAATATCGAAAATCAGAAAGATATCAAAGCAGGGCCAGAGGATTTATTCAACGGTTAACGAAATAAAGCCGGTAAAGTCAGGGCATGGAATGTCGATAGTTTCAACATCAAAAGGATTGATGACCAACAGAGAAGCGAGAAAGAATAAGTTAGGAGGAGAAGTAATTTGTGAAATTTGGTAATATGTCAAGAATTGGAAAAAAAGAAATTTTAATACCGGCAGGAGTAGAAGTCGCGATTAGCGGCTTGGATATTAGCGTTAAGGGGCCGAAAGGAACTCTTTCAATGAAGACCGTTCCCGAAATCGCTGTCGAAATGAAAGAAAAAGAAATTCATTTTACTCCCAAGAAAGAAGATTTAAAATCAAAAGCTCTTTGGGGCTTAACGAGAAGTTTGGTTTCAAACATGATTGACGGAGTAACGAAAGGATTTGAAAAGAAGATGGAAATTAATGGAGTCGGTTTTAAGGCTGGCGTTGAAGGAAAGAAGTTGGTTCTATCAGTCGGATTGAGCCACACCGTAGACATTCCTGCTCCCGAAGGAATAGAATTTAAAGTAGAGAAGAACGTAATTACTGTTTCAGGAATTGATAAAGGATTGGTCGGACAGATTTCAGCGGAAATAAGGAGAGTTAAGCCGCCCGAACCATATAAAGGAAAGGGAATTAAATATATAGACGAAATTATTAAGAAGAAGCTTGGCAAGAAAGCAGCAGCGGGTGCATAATAAAAATATGTTGGAAAAAAAATCAAAAAGAATAATAAGGCACAAGAGGGTAAGAGCAAAGGTTTTGGGCAGTGAATCAAAACCCAGGCTTTGTGTTTTCCGCTCAAGCCAGCATATCTATGCTCAGCTGATTGATGACGCTACAGGTAAAACCATTTTAGCGGTTAATGATATCGAATTAAAAGGAAAAGACAAAAAAGCTGATTCCGCAAAAAAGATTGGCAAGATGATTGCCGAAAAGGCCGTAGAGAAAAAGATTTCAGAAGTTATTTTTGACCGTGGAGGATATAAGTATCACGGCAGAGTCAAAGCCCTTGCCGAAGGTGCAAGAGAAGGCGGATTAAAATTCTAAAATATGAAAAGAGAAAGAAACAGATTTGAAAAAAAGAACGAAGTTAAAGACGAATTTGATTCAAAGCTTTTAGATTTGGCTAGGGTGACTAAGGTTACTGGAGGAGGAAAGACAATGAGATTCAGAGCTGTCATCGTAGTCGGAAACAAGACTGGAAAAGTAGGAATCGGAGCCGCCAAAGGCTTGGATGTTTCTCAAGCTATTGAAAAAGCAACTAGAGTGGCTAAGAAGAATGTGAAAGAGATTCCTATCTCCGAAGGAACTATTCCTTACGAGGTTGATGCTAAGTTCGGTCCTTCAAGAGTTATTTTAAAGCCTCAAATGAAAGGTAAGGGATTAGTTGCCGGAGGAACAGTTAGGATTATTTGTTCTTTGGCTGGAATTCATGATATTTCTTCAAAAACATTATCTAGAACCAGAAACAAATTGAATAATGCCATGGCAACCATGAAAGCCTTGTCTAAATTGGGGAAAAAATAATATGATGCAATTACACGAATTACAAAAGAATAGCACTTCCAAAAGAAAGAAAAGAGTCGGCAGAGGAGGAAAAAAGGGAACCTACTGCGGAGGAGGAGGAAAAGGGCAGAAAGGAAGAGCCGGTGCCAAATTTAAACCGTTAATCAGGGAGTGGATTAAGAAATATCCTAAATTGAGAGGATACAATTTTAATGTTTCAGGAACCGCCTCGGTTGTCAATTTGGATGTTTTGGAAAGTAGCTTTGAAGCCAATGCTATTGTTTCTCCAGAAATTTTGGTTGCTAAGAGGATTGTTAGGAATGTTAATGGAATTCCTCCCGTAGTCAAGATTTTAAGCGTCGGGGAAATAAAGAAAGCTTTGACTGTTGAAAATTGTAAAGTCTCAAAAATCGCCAAGGACAAAATCGAAAAGGCGGGAGGGACTGTCAAAACAAAAGAGCCTAAAGTTAAGAAATAGCCTATGTTTAAAAAAATTACGGAAATTCTTAAGGCAAAAGACCTCAGATACAAAATATTGTTTGTTTTGGGAATTTTCGCTATTTTCAGATTAATGGCCAATATTCCCGTTCCGGGAGTAGATGTTTTGAGAATCAAGCAGTTCTTTGCCGGGAATCAGTTTTTCGGACTGATGAATTTATTTACTGGGGGAGCGTTAGACAATGTTTCAATTGTCATGCTTGGTCTTGGACCATACATTACGGCCACGATCGTTTTCCAAATATTGACTATGATATTTCCTCAGATTGAAAAGCTATATAAAGAAGAAGGCGAAGCAGGCAAGCAGAAATTCAATCAGTACTGTAGGATTGCTGGAGTTCCTTTGGCTGCCATTCAAGGATATAGCATGCTTTTCTTTTTGAAGTCACAAGGAGTAATTTTATCTTTGGATTTAATGACGACCATTGCGGCTGTGTTTGCAATTACAGCCGGTTCAACGCTGATGATGTGGTTAGGAGAATTGATATCAGAAAAGGGAATTGGAAATGGAGTATCTCTTTTAATCTTTGCCGGTATCGTCGCCGATTTTCCGAGCAGTATTAGAAATTTATTCTTGACCTTTGACCAAGCACAGATATTTTCTTATGCCGCGTTTTTCATTTCAGCCATAGTGATTATCGCGGGAGTAGTTTTGATTAACGAAGGGAGAAGAAATATTCCTGTTAATTATGCCAAGAGAGTGAGGGGAAATAAAATGTATGGAGGAGCTTCGACTTATTTGCCGTTGAATATAAATCCGGCTGGAGTTATTCCGATCATCTTCGCCCTTGCCATTTTAATGATACCTTCCATGTTCGCATCTTTCTTGGGTTGGGACTGGATCAAGGATGCTCTAGGTAATCCATGGATTTACGGAGTATTGTATTTCATATTGATTTTTGTTTTTACTTTTTTCTACACTGCTGTTACTTTCGACCCGAAAAGCATTTCAACTAATTTGCAAAAAATGGGAGGATTCGTTCCCGGAATTAGGCCTGGTGAAAATACGGCTCAATTCTTGCAGAGTATTTTATCAAAGGTTTTGGTTATCGGTGCAACTTCTTTAGGGCTAATCGCTATTCTTCCGTCTATAATCCAAGGAGTAACCGGAGTTCAGCAATTCAGCTTCTTGATCGGAGGAACTTCTTTATTGATTATCGTTTCGGTAGCACTTGAGACAATGAAGCAGATTGATTCGCAGCTAGAAATGAGAGAATACGATTCTTAATGATTTAGAAATAGAAGGTGGGCTTTCCCGCCTTCTATTTTTTTGTTTTGTGTAATATAATGAAACATAAGCATAAGAGATAAATATATGAACAAATCTCCTTTAATTTTAATTTTTCTTGGAAAGGCAGGTTCTGGAAAAGGAACCCAGGTTAATTTTTTAAAAGAAAAACTTGATTTGGATTTTTTGGGAACGGGAGAGTTGTTGAGGTTAAGGAAAAAGACAGACGACTTTAGCGGGAAAAAAATCGCATCAGTTATTGATAACGGGGGAATAGTTCCCGCTCCGGTTGTTTTTGAGCTTTGGATGCAGAAGTTTGAGGAATTTAAAAACAGAGGGGATTTTAAGGGAGTAATTCTTGACGGTTCTCCGAGGAAGTTGAGAGAAGCATGGTTGATGGACGATGCTTTGGGTTGGTTTGAATGGGACAAGAGGGTTAAAATTATGTTAATCGATATATCCGACGAAGAAGCTATTAAAAGGACTATTAGTAGAAAGACTTGTTCTAAATGCGGAAATATTATTATGTATTCCAAAGAAACTGCTGGCATAGAAAATTGTCCCCAGTGCGGAGAAAAATTAATAGTTAGGCCTGATGACACGATTGAAGGCGTTAAAAATAGATTAAAATGGTTTGAAGAGCAGGTTGGAGAAACGATTAGGCACTATGAATCAATGGGGAGATTGATAAGAATTAATGGAGAACAGTCAGTTGAAAACGTATTTAACGATATTATGAAAGAGGTTGAAAAAAATGATAACGATTAAAACAAAAGAAGAGATAGAAGCGATGGCAGAAGGAGGAAAGATTCTTGCTTCGATTGTTGACGCCTTGGGAAAAGAGATTGCAGCCGGTGTTAATGGTTCGGACATAGAAAGGATGGCCGAAGAAATGATAAAAGAAAATGGCGGAGAATCTAATTTTAAAGGACAGGACGGTTTTCCGGCTTGTCTTTGTTTTTCCGTTAATGAGGAAATAGTTCACGGTATTCCAGACCAGAGAGTTTTAAAAAATGGAGACATTGTTACAATTGATTTAGGAGTATTTTTTTCTCTAACTAAATTTGTCGAAAATGTTGATGAAAAGAAATACCCTAATTTAAAGAACGGATTCCATACTGATATGGCAAGAACATATATTGTTGGAGAAGCAAGCCAGGAAGTTCAAAGGCTCATCAAGGCCTCTAAAAAGGCTTTAAAGAGGGGTATTAGTAAGGTAAGACCTGGAAATACATTTGGTGAATTGGGAGAGGCTATACAGAAGTTTGCCTTGTCTCAAGGATTCGATGTTATCCGTGACTTATGCGGGCATGGAATAGGCGCTGAATTGCATGAAGACCCCGATATTTTGAACTACGGAAAAAAAGACTGGGGAGATGTTATGGAAGAGGGGATGGTTTTTTGCATTGAGCCGATGCTGACCATGGGGGGGAATAAGATAAAAAAGAGCGAAGGAATAACCTACATTACTGAAGACGGGTCTTTGAGTGCCCACTTTGAAGATATGGTGGCGGTTACGGCCAGCGGAGTACAAATATTGACAAAATAATACTCGCGTTTTATAATATAAATAAGGTGAACAAAATGTTTGCTTCGCAGAATAACAGAAACGAAAAGACAGAAGAATTTTCACTCGCTGCCTGGAACGACGGTCAGCAGCGTGGAGACAAGGATGGATTTAAATCAGGCAGTTATCCTGGCATGAATCCCACACTTGTATAGTCTGCACAGCTTATCGCCAAGGAGGGGTGGCGAACAAATAAATTACCCCCTCCCTCTATTGCTTTTTTTATTTTGTTTTTATATAATTAACGTGTTGTGAGAGGAACGAATTAAATGCGGAATTCCTTCTACATTTTATCCGTTCCTTAAAGTTCCTTAAAAACTTGAGGTTCGGAGGATATGGAACCACATGAACGAAAAACCCCACACAGAAACAATGGACAGCTTATTGACGCCATCATGCAAGAACTCTTTCTTCAGGGAAAGAACTTTTCCCTACGGCATCTTTCCGTATGCTAGTAACCGCGGCCCTGATATAAGCCAACACCCATTTCCACCATCCTATTTTTAAGAGCGAGTTTGCTCGACGTGATTTATAAACATAAATCACGCTATTTTTTTGTAAAAATTAACATGAAGTGATAAAATAGCGGTATGAAGAAAAAGGAAACAGAATTCAGGCACGACATATTAAATAACGACTGGGTGATTATTTCTCCTGTACGGGCGGAAAGATTTAAGAAGGGCGACCCGACTCATGTCGATAAGTGTCCTTTTTGTAGCGTTGAAAATCAAGAAAGCCCGGTTTTAGTATATTCTCACGGAGTCAGGAAAGAAGTTGATGATTTAAAGGATTGGACTACGGTTGTTATTCCCAACAAGTATCCCATAGTTGTTCCTTCAAAAAAGTACGAAGATAAAACAAATGGGTTTTACAGAAAAGTTAAAGCCGGCGGTTTTCACGAGGTCATAGTTTTTAAGGACCACAATAAAGATTTGCCCCAGCTGTCTTTAAGTGAAATTAAAGAAATCATTGATTGTTATATAGACAGAATTGATGAATTTAAAAAACACGATTTTGTGAAAGCTGTGATAATTTTTCATAACCGAGGGAAAGAAGCTGCGGCGACTCAGCCCCATCCGCACTCTCAGATTTTAGGAGTTCCTTTAATTGATAAGGAATTCAAAGCGATATTGAACAATTCAGAAAAATACCATGATGATAATGCGGAATGCCTGCAGTGCATGATTAATAGGACTGAAAAGAAAGAAAAGAAAAGAATTATTTTTGAAAATAAGGATTTCATCTGCTATGTTCCTTTCGCTCCCAAGTTCTCTTTCGAGGTAATCATCGTCCCGAAGAGGCATTCTTCGAGATTTGAAGAAATAATGGAAAAGGAAAAGAAGAGTTTAAGTGAGGCTATGAAAAAAGTCCTTTCAAAGTTCTATTCCGGATTTAATAATCCTGCCTACAATTTTTATCTCCACACCGCTCCTTTCGATAATGATTATCTTAACTTCCACTGGTATTTTGTTTTGTTTCCGAGGATTAACATCTGGGCCGGTTTTGAGCTCGGGGCCAATATGGAAGTTTTAACCATGCTTCCGGAAGACCAGGCAGAATTTTTAAGAAAACAAAAATAATTAAATAAAATATGAATCCACTAATTATAGCCAATTGGAAGTGTAATCCTTCAACCCTTAAAGAAGGGGAGGAGTTATTGGAAAAAATAACAAATGGAATGAAGGACTTTAAGGGTGCAGAAGTTGTCATTTGTCCGCCTTCAATTTTTCTTTCATCTTTGATTAAAAAGTTTGATATCCCTTTTGGTGCACAGAATTGTTTTTTTGAAGATAAGGGTGCTTTTACGGGAGAAATTTCCGTTCCCATGCTTGAAGATTTTGGAGCGAAATATGTAATTATCGGGCACTCTGAAAGAAGAAAGATTTTCAAAGAAACTAATGAAGAAATTAATTTTAAATTAATCAGGATTTTGAATTCTAAAATTATTCCGATTCTTTGTATCGGGGAAAATAGGGGAGAGAGGGAAGATGGCAAAACATTCGAAGTATTAAGTCTTCAATTGGAAAAATGTTTTTTTAATGTTTCGACAGAAAAAGCCAGCAGTATTGTTTTAGCTTACGAGCCTGTCTGGGCAATCGGAACGGGTAAGTTTGCCGGAATTATGGAAATTGAAGAGGTGAGAGCTTTTATTCGTAAATTTTTATCAGATAAGTTCGGAAAAGAAATTTGCGAGAAGATAAGAATTATTTATGGAGGAAGCGTTGATTCAAATAATGTACATTCGTATATGAGTGAGGCTAAGATGGGCGGAGTTCTGGTCGGTGGTTCTTCTCTTAAGGCTGATGAATTTTTGAAGTTAATTAAATCCGCCTGAAAGCGGAGTAAGTTTAAGAGATTCGGGAAATATGATTTCCCATAAAAATGAAGGAGTCGATTTTTGGTCAAACTCTTTACAGAGATTTAGTTTTTTCGTTTTCTCTGATTTCTTTGAATAGTCGGAACAACGAAATAATAGAATCACCTCCTTATATAATTATTATACTCATTTTTTGATTTTTTGCAAGAGAAAAGCGTCCGAGAGAAAATTTCTTTTCTTCTGCGGACGCTATATCGTCGTGTTTAAGAGATAACCTCATTCGGAACATAGGCTTTGAGCCTGAGTCGTTTTTCGTCCTTGATAAGGATCGAGTAAAATCACCGGACGACGACTACTACTTCAGCTGCTGAAACGGGTACGAGTGCACCATAACCAGGAGACATATTTTCACCTCCCATAGTAATCTCCCACAAAATCTTCTCTAATTCTGGCCGTTTTATATCCCGGCAGGCCACATTCCCGGAAGAGCATCCTATTGGTTCACCGCGCTCAACAAACAAGGGCAATACAACACATTATGTTGTCTTTAACCTCCTAACACAAAACTATCGGATGTGCTGATTCCAATATATCATAATTTTTAAAATTTACAAACGTGTTTTAATATTGTGCGACATTTAATAATTAACAAGCTATGAGAGTAGGCGAGTTAATTTTTAAGATCTTTGCCACTGTGGAATTGGCGGTGAACATCTCTTAATCTCTTATTTGTCACATGAGTATATATTTGAGTCGTTGCTATATTTTTGTGTCCCAAGAATTCTTGAATGGTTCTTAAGTCAACTCCTTGGCCGAGCAAATCTGTAGCATAACTGTGCCTTAAAGTATGAGGAGTTGTAAAGAAAGGAATGTTGGCCAAAGTGGCATACTTCTTAACTAATCTTTCTATGGAGCGGGGCGTTAAACGGCCTTCTGAGGCGCTTTTAGCCCTATAATGGATAAAGAGAGCTTTATCCTCGTCATCGCGGGTTTTAAGGTATTTTTTGACCCAATTTAGGGCTCGTTCCGAGAAGTAGACAGTCCTCGGATGCTTGCCTTTACCTATAATACCTAATTCAAGGTCCTTCTTATCACTCAAAGCCTTGAACTGCTCTACATTTAAAGCTACTAATTCGGCTATCCTCAGACCGGTTGAAAAGAGAGACTCAAGTATTGCTCGGTCTCTTAATCCGTCGGTTTTCAAAACATTGGGAGAGAGAAGAAGTTTTTCTATTTGATCCAAGGTTAGAAACTTTACAGTTTTTTCTTTCTTAGCATCTCTAGGTAATTGTATCTTATCCGCCGGCAAAGAGATGATATCTTTATCAGTGAAAAAGCTTAAAAGGGATCTTAGGGCGATTAGGTAATAGTTTTGAGTAAGCTTAGATAGCGGAGTGTCTCTGTTCGGGTCCTTGAACCTAGCTAGATATAATCTATAGTTCCAAATATCTTCCGGAGTTAATTCATGAGGCAACATGTTTTCTTTTTTTATACCCTTTAACCAGTCGGTAAATTTCTTTAAATAACGGCTGTAGTTTTTTTGAGTATTATCGGACAGACCTTTTTCTATTTCGCAATAGTCTAAGAAGTCAGGAATTTGTTTTATGATTGGTTTATTTGATTTTTGCATAGGTTATTAGTCATTGTTATTGTAAGAACGTAAATTAGGGGTTCGTTGTAAAACATTTAATCATTGTTAAACATTTTATTTTTAATTTTTTGTGAAAATATTATTAGGGGATTATTTAAAATAATTTATTGCGATATATTTATCAGATGATTTCTATAAACGCATTTTAAAGGGTCGCGTTTTTAGGTCAAAATAATGTAAAACACTCATATATATGTAACACGGCAATTTACTACCCCTACAACGTCGCTTAACCTACATTGTACGACGTATATGATTTAATAATATATCAGGGTTTGTGCCCTGTCAAGTCCTATTCCCTGTGGTATTTTATAAAAAAATAAACCTTTACTTAAATGTTCATTTTGAAATTTAAATAAAGGTTTTGTTCAAGCTACGATACTTTTGTTGCGGGCTTTGATAGCTATAGAGTATTTCTCATTAGCTATTCTCATCTCTCGCTTAAAGATTGCGTACTTACATACCTCTTCAAGCCTTTCCGCTGCCTCATCTTCAGATAAACCGTTCTCGATGTCTCTGATCAGAAGGTTTAGCTTCTTTTCGAAATCAGTGCTGCACCTCATGTTTATTCCTCAATAAAAGTACAATTAAATTTATATTTATATTATAAAACTATATATTTAATTTGTCAAGCACCTTTTCTCCTCTTCCTTTCAGAGTAATCTTTTATCGCTTCTTCAAATTGTCTTCCTTTAAACTCGGGAAAGTATTTTTTAGTGAAGTAGTATTGAGAGTAGGCAGTATGCCACATCATAAAGCCGGCTGAATTATGGGGATCGTCTTCGCACCCGGTCCTAATAATTAAATCAACTAAAGGTAAGTCCTTTGTCCAAAGATTTTCCTTGATAGTTTTTTCGTTGACCTCTTCCCTCTTTTCCTTTATCTTCTTAATGCAATCAACCATTTCATCAGTTCCGTTATAGGCCATTAAAAAGGTTAAGAAATATTTGTCGTATTTTTTTGTTTTTTCAATTGCATTTTCAATCGCTTGTTTAAGCGTTTCGGGAAAATATTCTCGCCACTTCCCTATTACTTCTATCCTTACTTTCTTTTTGTGTATATTTTCATCTTCACTAATCTTCTCAAATTCTTTTTGAAATATTTTAAAAAGATAGTTGACCTCGCTTTTCGGTCTCTTTAAAACATTATCTAAAGAAGCGCCCCATATAGTTAAATAAGGAATCTTTAATTCCAGAGATTTTTTGATTACTTCCTCGGCAGAGCCAGCCCCTTTCTCATGGCCGACAAAGGCTCTTTCATGTCCGACAAAAGAAGCCAAGCTTTTCTTTTTGGCCCAGCGCCTGTTGCCGTCGGGAATTACTGCCACGTGTTTAGGAATGTTCATTTTTTGTTTGAATTAGGCTTTCTCCTTCAATTATCCTCAAAGGCTTCTTTTCTTGCGTTTCGGCGAAGATATAGCCCAAAAAGAAGGACAAAAGGGAGATTAAAATTATACAGATTACGAGGACTATTTTATCCTGGTTTTCTTTGACAAAATCCAATATTTTTGTTAACATCTGTGTGTTAATAATAAACGTCGATTTAATACATATATATTAAATTAAAATCGACAAAGAGTCAAAATGGCAACAACCAAAGCCGCGGGTACAAGCCGCTTGGGAAGAGATTCCAACCCAAAATATTTAGGAGTCAAATTATTTGAAGGCCAAAAAGCTAAAATTGGCTCTATTATCATACGTCAAAGAGGTTCTAAATTTATTGCCGGAAAGAATGTTAGAATGGGCACAGACAATACCCTTTATGCTATTAAAGATGGATTGGTTTCTTTTGAAACTAAGAGAAAGAAGAAATTCGATGGTTCTCAGAGGATAGCCAAAATAGTGAATGTAGGTTAACTAATTAAGAAGAGAAAACCAGAGATTTAAGTCTCCGGTTTTTTTATTTTTAATAGGTAAGCTTCGGATAGTACTCTGGTGGCGTTACCACTTTCGTCATATTCGTAGGCGTCACCATGTGGCTGGCGTATTTTTTGTATTTTTAAATCTTTGTTTTTTAGTTTTTCTAATATCGAATCTACTTCCTGCTTTCTTATTTTTTGTGGTTCATATAGTCCTCCTTCCAGCACTCTAGCTAGTCTTATTTCGCCGCCAGGTTTGGTTACCCTTATGGCTTCCGATAAGGCTTTTTCTATTTTTTCTACATCTATTACATTTGGAATAGCACAATTACTAACTATTAAATCAAATGAGTCATTTTTAAATGGTAATTCTTCAGCAGAACCGTTAACAGAATTTTCCTTTTCTTTTGGTGTTTCCCATAAATCTATGCTATATATTTCAGAACTTACATTATGGTCTTTCGCCCACTTAGAAAATCCTCCATATCCTGAGCCTATATCTAAAATTTTTTTATCAAAATCTTCTGAAGTTAATTCTAAGTTTTCAACATAGCGTTGGAATACTTTCTCGTTTTCATCATTTTCTTCGTAAAAATTTTCTGATAATTTTTCCATACCTATTTTCCAGCCACTTTAATAAATTCTTTAAACAACGGATGTGGCACCAACGGTCTTGATTTAAGTTCGGGATGGAACTGTACCGCCACAAAGAAAGGATGGTCTTTTAATTCTATTATTTCAACCAAATCCTTCTTCTTATTTAATCCTGCAATAGTTAGTCCTTTTGAAGTAATCAAATCTCTGTAATTATTGTTAACTTCATATCTGTGCCTGTGTCTTTCTGATATTTTCTCTGCCTTGTAAGCTTTAAAACTATTTGTTCCTTTTTTAATATCGCACTCCCATGCCCCCAATCTCATTGTTCCTCCGTAATTTTTCTTTTTTATTAAATCTTTTTGTTCCTCCATTAAGTCAATCACGGGATTTTTAGCCTTTGAATCAAACTCCCTTGAAGTAGCGTCTTTTATCCCACAAACATTTCTTGCGTATTCGATTACAGCCAATTGCAATCCCAAACACAGTCCCAAGAAAGGAATCTTATTTTTCCTTAGATACTCAATTGCTTTTATTTTTCCCTCTATTCCTCTTATTCCAAAACCTCCCGGGACAATCACTCCGTCGAATTCTTTCAACTTTTTTAATTCTTCCTTATCCCCGCTTTCGAACCTCTGAGCCGATAACCAATGTATTTCAGGCTGTTTATTGTTTGCCCAGGCAGCATGTTTGACTGCTTCGATTACGGAAATATAGGAGTCAGTTAAGGAAAAGTCTCCGCTTTCAAAGTACTTCCCCACTATTCCTATCTTCACAGTCGGTTTGTATTTTTTAATCGTATTAACCAGCTTTTCCCATTCTTTCATATTTTTAGTTTTTTCTCTGAGTCCGAGTTTTTTCAAAATTCTTTTTCCCAGTCCATCTTTTTCAAAATTTAAAGGTATTTCATATATTGAATCAACATCGGGAGCGGAAATAACATCTTTTGTGTCGAGATTGCAGAAAATAGAAATTTTTCTTTTTCTAGGTTCGTCTAAAGGAACGGAAGCTCTTCCTAAAATGAAATCGGGCTGTATGCCAGCTTCGTTTAAGAGTCTGGCCGATGTTTGGGATGGTTTAGTTTTCATTTCCCCGATTGTTTTGATTGTCGGCAAATATGTCACCAAAGCGAAAAGAACCTTTTTAGGATACTTCAGCTTCATCATTCTCGCCGCTTCTAAGAATAAAAGGTTTTGGTATTCCCCCACTGTTCCTCCTATTTCAATCATCACGAAATCAGCCTTGTCTTTTTTGGCTACTTTTTCAATTCTAGAAATAACTTCATTGGGAATATCGGGGACAACTTCGACGCATCTTCCGTTAAATTCAAGATTTCTTTCCTTTTCTATGACTGTTTGGTAGATTCTCCCGGTAGTCATATAGTTGTCGGTTGATAAATCAACGTTTAAGAATCTTTCGTAGTTTCCCACATCTTGGTCGCATTCGGTTCCGTCGTCGGTCACGAAAGTTTCCCCGTGTTCAATGGGGTTCATGGTTCCGGCATCGACGTTGATATATGGGTCGATCTTAATAGCCGAGACCTTAAATCCTTTGCCTTGGAGAATTTTTCCTATTGAAGCGGTAGCAGCTCCTTTCCCGACACTACTCATCACTCCGCCTCCGACAAAAATGTAATAAGCCATATTCCTTGAAATTAAAAAGGAGAAAAAGCTACTTCTCTTCTTTTGAAATTATTATTTTTATTTCCGCTTCCAGATTATGTTCCAGATTCAACTTGACCGGAAATTCCCCGATTTCCTTAATGGGAGTTTCTAAATCAACATGGTCTTTTGAAACATTGTATCCCATTTCTTTTAACCTCTCGGCAATCTTTTGCTTGTTTATAGACTCGAACAATTGTCCCTCGTCTCCTGCCTTAACTTTTATTTCCACTTCGGCACCATCAAGCTTGGTCACAATCTTTTCCATTTCTTTTAATTCCTGTTCAGCCTTTTGAGCTTCAATCTTTTTTCTGTTTTCCATGCTTTTAAGTGCTTCAGCATCGGCGACGATAGCTAACCCCTTGGGGATTAAAAAGTTTCTGGCAAAGCCAGGAGAAACTTCTTTGATTTCATTTTTCTTGCCTGTATTGGTTACGTCTTTTAAAAGCAGAACTTTCATATACCTTATTTTATTATTTTTTCAATTTCTTGCAAGGCCCTGTCTAATTGAGGGTCTTTTCCGTTACTGTAGTCGTCAGCAGTCATTTTAACCTCGATATCTGGTTTTATTCCAGTGTCCTGTATCCTTACTCCTGACGGAGTATACCATTTAGCGATAGTGACTTTTAGGCTTGAACCGTCTTCAAAGTCAACTATCTTTTGGACAGTCCCCTTTCCGAATGATGTTTGTCCTATCATTAGAGCTTTTCTGTCGTCTTTTAATGCCCCGGCTAATATTTCCGAAGCGGAAGCGCTACCTTCATTAATTAAAACGACCAAGGGGACGGAAGCGAAATTAGAAGGTCCGTTCGATTTGAATTCTATTTTTTCTCCATCCTTGTCCTGTTCAGATAAAATTAAATCACCTCTGTTCAAGAACCATCCGGCGATATCTGTTGCTTGGTTAACTAATCCTCCAGGATTATTTCTCATATCCAAAATAATTCCTGAAGCTCCGCTGTTTAAAATATCAAAAGCTGCTTGCTTGAAGTCCTGATAAACCGTGTCGGAAAATTCAAAGAGAGTCAGGTGAGCAATTTTTCCCCCATTAGCCGTTTTTATTATCTCCCAATCCATAGAGGGGACTTTAATAATATCTCTAGTGATTTCAATATCTTTAGTTCCATCCATTCCCTCTCTTGCAATAGTCAAAATAACTTTAGTTCCTTTCGGCCCCCTAATCATATTTACTACTTCATCAACTGATACATCGGCAGTGGGTTTTTTATCAACCGCTAAAATAATATCCCCGGGTTTCAGCCCGGCTTTTTCCGCCGGTGTTCCTTTAATGGGAGAAATAGCGGTAATTTGGTCCTTTTTTACTCCCAGCTGTAGCCCTATTCCTTCAAAACTTCCTGCAAGGTCTTCCTGTAGCTTTTTTGATTCTTCGGGGTCGAAGAATTCCGTATATGGGTCTCCAATAGCTTTTACCATTCCTGACACCGCCCCGTAAGTCATTTTTTCTTTATCTATTTTGTCCTGGTCGACATAGTTGAGTGTTACTTGGTCCCAAGCCTTTTTCACGAGCGAAAAATCAATATTGTCTACAGAATAGGCAATTTTATAGTACTGCTGAAACATTAATTCGTGAAAGTAAAATCCAAGAATAAAAGATGCTCCAATCAGAACTATTCCGATTATATTTTTGGTTTGGTTTTGCATGTTTTTATCATTATTCAATATATACAGAATACCATATTTTAAAAATCGAAACAACAGGTAATAAAAAAGAACGCAGGGACTAAAATTATTAGTTTGCGCTCATTGCTTTTTCGATAAAATCCCTCATTAGCGGGGCAATCTCCAGATCTTTTACTTTTTCCCTGGTAAAGGAATATAGACGAGGAGGCTTATTAAAAATAGACGACTGGGGCATGACAATTACAATAGCCATTCTGTTTTTTGGCAGAAAAAAAGGAATTATCTTCAGGCCTTCCATATTGATAAGGCTGATGCCTATCCTTCCCAGCCCTCTTGATAGAGCGTTATAGAAAGGCATATCGTATTCCCCTTTATCATAATCAATCATTTCCAGGTCTTTGATTTTCATTTTTGCTCTCGGTAGCCCCCATTTTCCATTTAGGTAGCTTAAGATTATTCGTCCTTCCTTAATAAAGGCACCAAAGACGTAAACTTCAGTAGCAACCTTTTTCAAGACGGATTCATATCCAGCATATCCGGCAAGAATAAACGCGATGGTATAGAAGAATAAGATAATTAGCAAGTCAAGCATCGCGACCTTAAGGATAGTTGGATAAAAAATTAATCCAGAAATTATAAAGAGAATGCCTGCCGCAAGCCAGCGACCTTTTATGATTCGCCAGTGTTCCGCCTCATTAAAGAGGGATTCTTTCTTCAGTCCCGACATCCGACCCCACGAGTAAGCAACTATGAGGCCGATAACCAATATTCCAATGGTAAAGATCATTTTTGAACCTCCAATCTAGGTTTTACCTAGTGATTATAATATAAACTATTATTGCTTATATGTCAAATAGTTTTTTTAGCAAACAATCCGCTTGATAAAATTATAATTCCACTGATAAGGAATATAAGTGGATAGCCGAGAGGAATGATTATCAATCCCCCAATTAAAGCTCCTAAAGCTGTAGACAAGGGAGAAAATATCGTATCAACGGCAGCTGATTCTTCCGGATATTTTTTGAGTTTAGTTGCTAATAATCCGCTTCTCCCCGACCCCGTTATCAACCCACCAATATTTTTACCGAGCATGATAATAAAAATAAGGTAGAAGTTTAATAAGCTTGAGAGTGCTCCGAGTAGGATAGAAAACGTACCGACTATCTGACTGCCATAGGAAACATTGTCAACACTATTTTTCTTAATAAATTTGACTATTATCCATGATATCGGCAGAAAGACTAAAGACAAAATAGAGCTGAAGATAAGAATTTGGTTTTGCGACCAGTTGATGCTTTTCAAAAATATAACAAAGAATGTGTTATTGAATCCTCCGACAATCAATACCAAGAAAGAAGTGAAGATGAGGGGCAGAGCACCTCTTGTCTTTATCTTTTTTAAAACCTCAAGGTAGTTTTGTCCCGATTTTTCGATTTTAATATTTTCCGTTAGTTTTTCAGTTTGATTTCTTAAAGAAAAATAACAGAATATCGCCGTGGCTATCTGGAAAACAACACTAATAGCGAAAGTTCCGCTAAAGCCGACTTTCCAAATTAAAAATGCACCGACAGCTGGAGCGATGGCATCTGCATACGAAGGGACAGCATAAAAAAAGGCAAAAGCTTTATCAGGATTTTTTAATTTTGAACCCATCATTATGGCCCTTGAACTTACAAAGAAAAGAGCGCCAGAAATACCAAGCATTATTTGTAAGAGATAAAAGACAAACATGTTAGGGAAGAATATCATTCCCAACGAATATATTCCGTAACCTAAGACTCCTAATGAGGCCAGGATGGCCGGATTGATTCTGTGGCTTAAGAATCCGGCTATTGGAGCAAATAGAGCTATCGGTAAGTATATTAAAAAGTTAGTATAGCCTATTTGAGCCAAAGAAAAATTCTTTTCTAAAAGATATAAAGGAAAATACAAAGAAAATAGTTTGTAGGAAAACATCAACGGCAAGTGGACAAAAGTTACATTCTTTGCAATTTTTTCTATTTTAGGGATTATTTCCATGGGAATATTTTAGCACTTTAAAAAGAATAAAAAAAGACCAAGAAATTATTTCTTGGGTGCGCTTATTTGCGTTTGTAGCTCTTTGAGCTTTTTACATGCCTACAATTTTTGTCCATTCAAATCCTCTGTAAGAGAAAATTTCTTCCTGAGACATATTGGCTTCGTAGAAGTCGAATGCGGCACGAATCATCCTGCCGGTTCTGCCTTCCTTACCCAACCCACTAACGCAGCGGTACTCGTCTTCAGCCTCGAATTGCTCGCGAGTGATCCATGGATGCTCTAGAGCTTCACCTGACGGCTTTGGATCGCCGTGAAGCCTGACTGGCATCCAGAGGGCCATATCGCCCGACGGATTCTTGTCATCGGTACTGTTGGTGACAGTCATGAACGGACCTCGGAATTCACCGAGCGGTTCAATCGTGCAGCCAACGGTCTCTTCCGAAACTTCCCGGCGGAGCACCTCGAATAAATTCGCTTTCTTGGGCTCTGGGAAGTCCCCGAAGTCAACTCCGCCCCCTGGCATGTCCACAATTTTCACCTTGGAATCAACGGGCAGTCCAGCGAGTTTTTTTTGTCGCTCTTGATCCGTCCTCACGTTCAACTTGATGCGCAACTTTCCCAGACCATCCTTTCGGGCTGGTAAACCGAACACCCCAACCGTAAATGTTGCTTTTGACAAGACTTTTCACCTTTTTAAATAGCTATTACCTGCATTTCAGGATTGTTATTATTTTAAACTATTTAAGTGTTTATGTCAAATCTCCAATCAAATAATTCCATCTGTAATCAACGATTTTAACTTTGATAAATTCTCCTATTTCTCCTTCTTCCAAAACTACTGCCCTACCCGAGTCCGTTCTTGCCAAGTATCTCCCTTTTCTCTTTTCGATAATTAAAACATTAAACTTTTTTCCCAAGTATTTTTTGTTTTTTTCTAAATTGTATTTTTCAAATAATTCAGAAATAATTCTTGAACGTTCTTTTTTAATCCTGTCGGGATAGTCTTTTAAGTTAAAATCAGGAGTCCCCTTTCTTTTAGAAAACTTAAAGATATGCAATACTTCCGGCTTAATCTTCTTAATAACTTCAACTGTTTTCTTAAAAGACTCTTCGGTTTCTAGAGGATGGCCGACTATAATATCGGTAGCAATTATACTTTCTTTGAATTTTTTTCTGAAAGCTTTAACGATTTCAATAAAATCATCGGCTGAATATCCCCTATTCATCTTTTTTAATAATTCGTTGTCTCCTGATTGTAATGGCAAATGAATAAATTTATATAATTTTTCTGATTCGTAAGCAGATAATAAATCTTTTAGCATTTTTTTAGCGTGTCCCGGATTCATCATTCCCAACTTAACTTTAAAATCACCCCTTATTTTAGAAATTTTATTCAATAAGTCAGGAAGTCTTTGTTTCCTCTTTTCCATTCCGTAGACGGATAAGTCTTGAGAAGTTAATTGTATTTCCTTAAATCCCGAAAAGATAGCATTTTCTATCTCTTCAACGATATTTTCAATATCGAAAGATTTTAATTCTTTCCTCGCGAATCTCGTGGCGCAATATGAGCAGGAGTTCAAGCATCCTTCGGAAATTGCGACAATCGCCGAAGCCTTTTCTCCAGCCCTTTTTTTAATAGAATGCAACCTTGCCTTATCTATTTTCTCATTAATAATAATAATTTCTTTTTTGTTTTTAAAAATATTATCAATCAGATAATCAACTGAAGAGACGTTTGACGGTCCTAAGATTCCGTCGGCTACTTCTTTGCAGGCCTCAAGAGAAATCAAAGGTAAACACCCTGAGATGATTACTTTTTTCCCTTGTTTTTTTAATTCATGAGCCTCTTTTAATATTTTCCTTTCTGTTCTTTCAACTACTCCGCACGTATTTAAAACAACGAAATCAGCTTCTTTTACAGAAGATTCTTGGTGGTTTTTAAGTAGCAATCCTTTTATTATTTCTGAGTCGGCTTGGTTCAATTTGCAGCCATATGTTTTAAGATAGAACTTCATGAGCGAGATACCAGAATCGAACTGGCGCCCTTTGCTTGGGAAGCAAATGTACTGCCACTATACTAATCTCGCCTACAAAGCAATGTTAATGCATTTCCCTTCTTTTTTCAATATTGATAAAATGTGAGAGACGGTATATAATAGAAATATAATAATAAATATAAGAATATGAAAATACTCGAAAACAAGTTTTTTAATTTTCTCCTTTTCGTTCTAATTATAGTCGTCATCGGATATTTCATTGCTTCGATTGATGAAAAGTCGAGAGCATCTGAGGATAAGACAATAACCGTAAGCGGAATCGGCGAAGTTTACGCTTCCCCTGATGTCGGCTTAATAAATATTTCGGTTGTAACTGAAAATATCGATCTTGCCAAGGCGACTGACGATAATAGCAAAACAATGAATGGGATTACCAGTTTTCTTAAGGGAGAAGGAGGCATAGACCAGAAAGATATTAAAACAACCGGATATAATATAAATCCTCGCTACGAATATGAAATGAGGACTGGCAAGAGGAATTTAGCGGGATATGAGGTCAGCCAAAGCGTTAATATCAAGATTAGAGACTTGACCAAGGTTGGAAAAATTATTTCCGAATCAACAGCTTTAGGAGCTACCGATGTTGGAAGTCTTTCGTTCACGATTGATGATGACGAGCAGGTGAAACAAGAAGCTAGAGATTTGGCCATAAAAGACGCAAAAGACAAGGCACAAAAATTGGAAAAATCATTGGGGATAAAAATGGTAAGGATAGTTAACTTCTCGGAAGGTACCTATCCTGCTTATGATAGTTACTATGGAATGGGAGGTGCAGAAATAAAGGCGACTTCTTCGATAACTCCTCCGACGATACAAACCGGACAAAACAAGATAACTTCAAACGTATCGATAACTTATTCGATAAGATAAAGTAAATCCCCCGCAAGGGGGTTTTAATTTATTAATTTAGAAATAGATAATTGATATAAATATAAAAATATGAACTCATACAATTCCTCTTCAACAAAGCCATTGTATCGCGGAACTCAGGTTGTCTGGTACCTTTTGTCTTTTGTGGAAGTGATATTAGTTTTAAGATTCGCTTTAAAACTTTTTGGTGCTAACCCAGGAGCCGGGTTCGTTAGTTTTATTTACGCCATAACAACGATTCTTGTCGCTCCTTTTTTGAGCGTCTTCCGTATTACGCAAGTAATGGGAAGTGTTTTCGAATGGACCACCCTTTTGGCTATGTTAATTTATTGGCTCGTTGCTTTAGCCATAATTAAACTTTTATTGATTAGCAAGACGGTTTCTACGCCAGAAGCTGCGGATAAATTAAATAAAGAAGAAGATAAGTAAATAAATTTATGACAATTATTATTTGGATCGTTTTCGGTGGATTAGTAGGTCTAGTCGCCTCCATGATTATGGGTGGAGGGAACGGATTATTGATTGATATTATTCTCGGTATTGTTGGTGCATCGGTTGGTGGCTGGGTTATGGATTTTTTCGGTAAAAGCGGAGTAAGTGGTTTCAATATTTATAGTTTTTTAGTCGCACTGCTTGGAGCAATTATTTTAATTGCTATTGCCAGAGCCATTAGGGTTTAAATATATGATTAAGATATGGGTTTCTAATAATGGTCGTACTTAGAAACTGTTTTACTTCAAAATTTATTTTGTTTATTAATTTGTGAAGTAAAAATTTTAAGATTATTAATTTAAAAAATAAATTTATGGAAAAAAATTCTCAAATATGGATTTGGATAATAGTTATTCTTATTATCGCAGCAGGCATCTTCTTTTTCTTTGGAAATAAGCAAGAAGCTAATCCGATAACGCCAATAACGCAGGAGACAACAGAACCCGAGTCAGTCCAAGATGTTAATAACCAAGATACTATTGCTAAGGTCGTATCGCTTTCTTACGCTGACGCCTTGGTGCAATATGCGGATAGAAGAATTCAGCTTGATAAAACATGTCAGGCACATCCGAACAATGTAACCTACAAAGATAACACCGGTATTATGATTGACAACCGATCTCCAGAAACTCGCACCGTTAAGGTGGGGACAACTTTTACGATAAAACCATATGGATTTAAAATTATAGTTCTTCCCGATATTTATTTGAAATCAAAAACTATTTTAGTTGACTGTGATGGATCTCAGAACGTAGCAACAATTTTGATTCAAGAATAAAATCGAGGTTAAGTCTGATAACTCTCGGCCAGGTCCTTCTTTTAAAGCTTGAGTCTCAGGATAAAATAAAAAACACCAAAAGGTGTTTTTTATTTTAAACTCGGAAGATGGAATGAGTGTAATCTTTTTGATTTTAAAATCAATATTATTTTGAAATAAAAAAGGCGGAGGGTGGCTGCTACTTGTTAAGAATGCAGGTCTCCGCATTGCATCCGAGTGGACAAACGGTTATGTCGATTGTTTTAATCGGTTTTCCCGGACATACGCCGTGAATAGTGATTTTAAAGAATTCTATACAGGAAGCATTTCCTATGGGGCAAATCGTGCATTCCCTTAAACGTTTCAGTGTTTTCTCTCCGAAGTGTTCTCCTCCGTGAATTCTTCGGATGGATTCTTCGGCTGAACTGAAGGTATGCTGTCCTTTGTCCCATTTTTCAAATTTTTCCTGTAAAGGATTTTTTAGGACTGGTTTCTTTTTCGCCATACTCAACCTCTTTTTACTTGAGGTGCTTCTTTTTCGAATCCGCATTTTGGACAGACGAGAATTTTGAAGCTATCATCTTTGTAAACAAAGAATTCTCCACAGGAGCAACGATATGTCTCGTTGAGTTTTTTAAGCATAGCCATGTGGCCATACTTATCTTCGGGTGGTTCGGGAGGACGATTGCTCTTCAGGATGATAATCTCAATGCCACGTTTAACTTTATCAGTAAAGGAACTAATCATGTCAGAAACTCCTTTGCAGTAAAGGTATAATATATATTTAGAAAAGTCAATTGTGTTCTGACAAGCGGGACGAACTCGGAACCTTTTTAATATTAAATGACTTATTTTTTTCTTTTAGCCATATTGTCTAATAGATTCTCGGCTAATAAAGGATATTTTTCATCAAAAACCAAGGATCCATGGTTTGCCTTAGTAGAAATAAATGCATCTATATTCCCCTGATTAGCATTTTTTATAACCTCCTCCATAGGAAAAACTTTATCATTAGCTCCACAAACTAATCCCACTCCAACGCCTTGCTCTTTTAAATATTTTGTCATTTTAAAAAAGTCAATTTTAGTCATTGCTTTAATTTCTTTATGCGTAAGAGAAGGATTCATTAAAATGTGCTTTAAAATATCTTTTATAGATTTATTTAAATTAACATTGGGATTATTACTATTTTTCATTTCTTCGCGCCCCTCATCTATTGCAAACCTTTTAACCAAATCTAAATATGAATCTTTTCCTATCATTCCTGCCGAGGCAACGAAAATTATATTTCTAAATTTTTCTGGATAAAGACAGGCTGCAATAGCTAAATTTAATCCACCCTCAGAATGACCCACAGCATCAACTTTATCAATTCCCTCTTTATTGATAATATCTATAATCGCTAAAGCTTTTTGCATTTCTGCGGCTGGAATATCCCCCTCCTCCCCACTGTCTTTAAGTATCTCTTCCCTGGAAAAAACTGTTGATATTACATTTCTTCCTTCATTAGCTATTGTTGAAGTTATTGATTTGGGGACTTCTCTAGTTCCCCATCCAGGAGAAAAAAAGACTGGAACCTCATCTTTTGCTTTTTCTGAATTAACTTTTACAATTTCTTCATCTTTGGAAAATTCAAAATTATCTAAAAAAATATCTGCTTGTTCTCGAGCTTTTTTATAAGTTTTTTCTTCTATCTTTTCTGTTTCTTCAATATTTTCATTCTTTGGCTCTTCACTTTCTTGAGGTTGTTCAAAATTCATTTTTTTTATTACTTATTAATTTTAAAATCATTATATCACAAAACAAAAAACCGACAAAAGTTGGTCTTGAATTTGCTCGGGAGATGGAAAGAACTTGGAGCCTTTTTAACTTTAAATTGGGGGTAAAAGTATTAAATTAAACAAATAACCAGTGAAGACAATGCCTAAACCGACGATTAGAGCATAAATAACGATGAGCTTGGTTTTCATTATTTTTTTTAAGATTATGAACTCTGGTAGAGATAAGGCCGTAACGGCCATCATGAAAGATAAAGCTGTTCCCATTGCTACTCCTTTCTCGGTTAAAGCTCCAACTAAAGGAATCACTCCTGCAGTATTAGAATAAAGAGGAATTCCGATAAGTGTTGCTATCGGAACGGCAAACCAATTATTGCTACCTGCATACTTGGCTAAGAAATCAGTTGGAATATATCCGTGAATCCAAGCTCCGATTCCAACTCCTAACAGAACATACATCCAAACACTTTTAAATATGGCTACGGTATAATCATTTGCATAACTTATTCTTTCTTTAAAGTTTTTATCTTTTATTTCTTCCTTCTTACAATTGCAACTACTTTGCTCTTTGGGATTAATGATTAAATTTTCTATTTTTAATTTTTCAATAATTATTCCAGAGAAAATAGCTATTAATAATCCACTAATAATATATATGATTGCTATTTTAAATCCGAACATTCCCCACAACATGACTAAAGCAACTTCGTTAATCATCGGAGAAGCTACTAAAAAAGAAAAGGTTGCCCCCAACGGCACTCCAGCCTCAACGAATCCTAGAAATAATGGCACGGCCGAACAAGAACAAAAAGGAGTTATTATTCCCAGCAATGAAGCCAAAACGTTTCCCATGTATTTATTCTTTTTGGCTAAATACATTCTCACCTTTTCTGGAGCAAAATAGGTTCTAACGAAAGAGACTATAAAAATTATTACAATTAAAAGTATTAATATCTTAATTGAATCATAAATAAAAAAGTTAGCTGCTGAATAAAGAGGACTAAAAGTCTCTAATTTAGATGTCAATAAATCAGCAAGTATTTTTATGGGATAGAATATGTCCATTTGACCATTATACCACAAACAAAAAACCGACAAAAGTCGGTTTCTAAAGAGCTCGGTAAGTGGGACGAACTTGGAACCTTTTTAAGCCTATCTTATAATTAAATTACGTATTCTCCCATAAAAAGATGCTTATTGGGAGAATCTTTAAATCCTAAATTTTTAAAAAGTTTATAAGAAGATTCTTCGGCTTCTAAGCTTATTTGCATTTTTGAGTATTTTTTAATACATTTTTTAACCAATTCCGTTGCTATTCCTTTATTTTCGTATTTAGGGTTAATGGCTAAACCAAATATTAAAGCATGGGTTAAGTTATCGGTAACAACTCTCACGACACCGGCAAGCTCACTCTTGTCCCATGCACTAAAAACAGTATCTGAAATATTGTATGCCTTAGATATTAATAGACCGTGCTTCTTTTTGTCTTTAACCCTATTTGTCCAAGAAATAGACTCATAAAGATTGTATAATTTTTCTGGAGAAATCTTTTTGATAGTTTTATATGTAATCATATAATTATATTTATTATTTTTATGACTGCGTTAATTATATCATAAACAAAAACCGACTAACAGTCGGTCTTAATTTTGCTCGGGTGATAGGATTC
>JBBACM010000002.1:0-57188 GCA_041657045.1 Minisyncoccota bacterium | reverse complement strand
GCTCTTCCGATCTCTATAGCAGTTTTGTCCTTCCTACTACCAAATCCAATGGAAAACCCAAACACTTGTGCTGATCTCCCTAGTCCAGTTGTTTCAGTATCAAATGATACATATTCTGATGCACCATGTTTGAGTTCATCCATTAAATATGCCATTATCTCTTGAGTATTAACACAAATAAAATTTGTTGGCTTGAGCTGCATTACACTCCCTCCCTAAAGTTTGCTAACACAGCATAAAATCTAGTCTCAAGTGGGTGTATATCTGATCTAAGTTCAAATTGATCAATAAAACGGGCCACATCTGCTTCTGTTCTACACAAACCAGAAACTTTTCCCATGAAGAACTTAGAAAGTTTCTCTCCTATTAATAGAATAACTTTATTTTTGCCCATACACTGTCCTAAATGAAGCAATAAATCATTCTTACTAGCCTCACTAGGAGCTATGTTTATGGCAACAATTAAGTGGGCACTTTCAATGTACCTCTTTGTGAGTTCTCTAATGAGCAACTCCTCATCTTTAGTAGCAGAGTTTACATTTGTAAGACTTGTTAAATCTTCCGTATGTAACTCTGTGCTATAAAACAGTTCTTTAATACTAGAGATGTAAAGGATTTTATCGCCTTTTACATCTGGAGTAAGAAATAACACTTTTCCAATTCCATGATTAGATTCCCATTCAGCGAATTGTTTTCTAAGAACATGGCAAATGTCAGGCATTTTCAGTCTCCTCTTCTTCTACTTCTTCTGCTTCTTCTACTTCTTCAATCACATCGTTTTGTTCCGGTACTTTAACCCAGTACTTAAACACTTCTTCCATAAGTAAATCCAGTTCATCTGAAAATGGTATTCTTGAAACAGGATGAGATCTCCGTTTTCCTCCCCTTAGTTGTTCTTCTATCAAAAGGAACTCTGCTAATTCTGGTCTTTTAGGAAGTTTTGAAAACATGTTCTGTACAGGCACTATACTATTTGTACTCTTAGTAGCTACGCTATGGAAATTCCACACATAATTTATATTGTTAACACCTAGAGTTTCAGCTATACTTTGGACAACAACACATACTCCAATGATTTCATACGGTAACATTGGGAGTAATTGACAATGCCCAAAAGTTACAGTGCAATTAAAAAATGAACTAATTTTTTCAATACTCACTGTCCATAATCTAGGCCGCCAATCGGCTTTCTGGATAGCATACTTATCTATAAATAAGAATGTCCCATTATGGTTTTTCTCTAAATCCTTTAATACAAATGCTTCTTGATTCAAGAAATGCATACCAATATTAGTAGAAAAGAACCCTTTCTTATTTAATAAGAATTGTAAGTTCCCGTCATACTGGCATATTGGATCTTTAGTTTTACCCCTATAAGCTAGTGTTAAAAGGGCAAACATTTTAGCTGCTAACTGCACACCTTCCAGACATGCAGAATGCTCTTTAACACTATTAAAAGTTCTTGAAGAAGTCTCCAGTCTGAGGTTCCTAGAAACATTGGTTTCCTTTGGCTTAGCGTTAAAGGTTGTTAGGAATTTAAGAAGATCATTCATTCTACTTTTCCTCCTCTATTGATAGCCCACATATTTTGTACATATCTATAAGAGTTGGTATAGTAACATCTTCTATATCATATCTTATAGCTTCAGTACTGACTTTACCTCGCTGCTTTATAGTTACCTTATAGAAACCTTCAAAGAATTCTACAACAGTCTCCACACCATCTTCAATTTTACTCATCCGTATATTTTTCATTGTTTTTCTCCAAAAGGATCATCACGATTAGGGTGTACAAAAGTTTTTAAGAATATTTTCAAACCAGTAGTAGGATAAAAATAACCACTAACAGACTTTATAGCCCCGAGTTTTACTAAATCTGAGAGAATCTCCTTTATTTCCCATGTGTCAATTCCGGTTACATTTTCAAATTCTGATCTTGAGAATCTAGAAAGAAGAGTTAATTGTTCCGTTACAATGTATGCTCGTCTTTTAAGTATAGTAACAAGAGCTTTCTCATTCATTATAGTCTCTTCTTTCTTTCTCCTAGCTGAATAAATGTCGTATCCCATAGATGGTTTATTGTAACATTTATATAAAAATGTTACAGCAGCTTCTACATGAGCAGTTTTAACAATTACAGACTTACCAAACTCATCTGTGGAGAATAGTCTAGCTGCAATAGATGCAGCTATTCTAGCTATAGTCCATCTATGAGAACCAGCTACTACAATAGGAACAGATGAATCATACTGTTCTGCCATTTTAGTAGCGTATGTAAATACAAGTTTTTGGGCCTCTATATCAAATTTATAGTCAGTTGTTTTTCTTGTCCACACCCAGTTTAAAAGCAGGCTACATAGTTCACTAGTGTACTTGTGCTCCACATACAGTGGCATGTATGTATTAATTTCATCCAGTTTAACTTCATCCCCTGCTACAATTACAAATATATCAAATCTAGCAGTATCAGCTTCGCTTCCCACTAATTTTGTTATTGCTAAGCACCCCAGATTAAATGAAGAAATCTTCCTACCATCTCTAGGGTTAGATAACATGATTGTTCTTACTCTAGCTGGATACTCATAATGTTGTGCTTGTTTAGTTACAATACTTTTACCATATGATCTTAGTAGAGTCAACTCTCCAATTTGTTCAGTGGATAAACCACTGAATTCATCAATAGCTACTAGTTTACCATCGTTTAGTGGAAAAGCACCTAGCATAAATTTAGCGCCACGATGACCAGCTACTTCTATAAATCCACCCATTATGCCTACTCTACTTAATGCTTCTCCACTAAGAATTAAGCCTATGTTGAAGTGTTTACGTAGTCTAACTAATGTTTCAGTTTTCCCACATTGGGTGTCTCCTAGTATTAAAGAAGATACCCAACCTTGTTGTACAACATCATCCCCAAACATAAAACTAATTGGGGAGTGATATGTAATATCAAACGCTTCAATTAAATCTTGGCGTTTCCAAATTTTTGTTACGTTAGCTTCAAAGTCTGTGTAGATATCATATAACTTCTCTAAGGTACTTTGATCTTCTCTAGGTTGGAAAGTTTTCAGGTGTTCCATTACTGTTTTAGTTTCTATGCCAATCTCCCTTTCCTCTTTCATATCTAGGAGATTGGTTATTGTGTCAGAAATTATAGCATCTGTAAAAATATGGGTAACTTGATTGTTAACTGGGTCTACTACAGTTCTTCCTCTGAAAGTGTATAGAGAATTTATTCGTAGCCCATACCCAATGAAGTAACAGAATCTGATAGTGTGTTCATAAGCATCCGCGTCTAGAGAGTAATCGGGGATTACTCTAATCTCCTCAATGTTAGCATATTCGGTTATTTCAAAAGTGGCTGTCTTACATGTTATGTTAAATAAATCTTGGAAGAATCTGAGCCTTGCTGCTGAAGTAGTTAATCTTAGCAGCTCTAGTATGTTAGCACTATCCAATTCCAAGTCAACTTCATATTCATTTGTTCCATTTTTAAGTCTTGGGCAACCAATACATTTCTTGTCTGGTTTTTGGTTGTCCGAATAACACGTACATTTTATTCTTTTGGGTACAGCGAATGTTTCAAATTCTTTTCCTATCAACCTCCCGTCTAGTTCTATTCTTTTGTTAATCTTATCTGCTGTTACTGCTGAGAATAAGTTAACTTTTAGATAGTTACTATTAGTTTCACTAAGTTTGTGAAACCAAACTGCGCTATTAATAAGTGAATTTAACTGGTCTCTAGATTGCTTGCCAAACTTAGTTATAAAATTGGTCACATCAAAATCTGATACTTGTTCTTCTAGGTGAACTACTTTCACTCTTCTAGTAACATTATATAGTTTCTCCAATATAGTGTTAGCTGATTTCCTCCCTGCTGCATCATTATCCAGTATTATTATTACTTCTTTATCTTCAAAGAATTTTATCCATTGTATCTTAAATCCATCTGCTCCACCAGTAGATGATACGGCAGGAAATCCTATTGAATGTAACGCTAAACAGTCAAGCTCACCTTCACATAGAATTATAGTGTTGCTGGTGGGGAAAACAGAACATGGGAATAAATATATTCCGCATCCTGGTAGGCCAATGCACTTCAGCTTATGGTCTAGTTCAGTTATTCTTTTGTATTCAGGAAGCCATTGTTTGATATTAACAATAGAGCCATCTACATCTAGAATGGGGATGGTTAATCTTCCTGCTGGATTAATGCCAAGCCTAAATTCTGAGATTACTTGATTAGATAAATGCCTTTTAGTAGATAGATGTTCCAGTAATGCTTTACCTGCTGTAGAGTTGTGCAGCTCGTGTGCCCATTCTAGAACTTGAGCCTCATCTACTATACTACTTTTGAATACTTCTGGATTAAGTTCAAATTCTGCTATTAGTTCTTCAGCCGTTTGTCTTAGACTTGTACATTTGCGTAATTCTTTAAAGAATGTTATTAGGTTGCCTTGAGCACCACACCCGAAGCAATTAAAAACTCCGCCACGTTCAGGAATAAGAGAAACAGATAGTGAATCATGTTTATCTTCTTTCCCGATACGATCAACATGAAAGGGACATTTTATAGAAACGTCCCCTTTCATGTTAATCTGTGGCAGAACTCGTCCTAAGAGTTTTTCATAAAACTCTCTTGGAGTTATGCTTTTTAAAATGGATTGGAGCATTTAGTCAATGCCTACTGGAGTTTCAAGTTCATTAGAAGAAATTTCGGCATGGGAAAGCTCCGCACGCAACCTATCATAACCACGCAATTGTTCAATAAACTTACTCAAAGAACGAGCTGAAATGATTTGTTCTGGAGTTAAGCCACCGGAAGGATTTACAGTAATCCCCCAATACTTACCAGTTGGGCCTGGTTTTTGTGTTGTTCCGAATGTCCAATAACGAGCAAACCAAGCTCCACCGCCAAGACGAGACATGTTCTTTAGTTTCTTGTATTCATTGATATTACTTCCTGCAAATTGGATAACAAAAAGTGTGCTAACTAGAGATGATAGAGCTTCAACATCTCCACTAGCCAGACTTGTCATATCTATATTACTAAAATCTTCCTCATCAATGCACACCAAAAAATGTACATCCCTACAAAGAGGCTTAGTGCGTTTGTTAGAATTATCCGAAGTGAACAAACAATTGGGGCAATGGTTACAATCACCTACACTAATTGTTTGTCCGTTAGATGAGAGATTAATAACTGGAATACCAATCATTGAAGGTTCAACTTGGAACATACCATACTTTCCTGCCCCATCCCTAGATGAACAAACCATAGGGGAGCCCATTACAGCATCCTTTGTGCAATACTTCTCCAAGTAATGGAACAAAGGAATTGCTACAATAGATTTCTTAGAAGTAGAATTCAGAGAATCAAAAAATTCCCCTTGTTTTGCTCCTGGTACTCCTTCTGTAATAGGAGGAGATACAGCATTCATAATCTTTTTATTGTTCAATAGAATTGGTTCTACTGAATCATCTGTATCCCCTTCAAGTTGAAGGTTAATAGGGATAGGGTAATACTTTCCCTTACTCTTTGGATCTACAGCCAAAGCTGTTTCCGGAACTTTCGCAAGTTCCTTAGTGGGAACTGCCTTTGCTTTACCGTTAGCCATTCTTTTCTCTCCTAATATGTCTTAGTGATTTTAGCAGTTACCTTGCTAAAAGTTTTAATCAAATCTTCTGGCGGCAACTCAGCACCGGAAGATAAGAGTTCTTTAATAGCTGAACTTAATGTTCTCGCATTCACCGTCTCCTTTACAATACTTCCTAAATTATGATTCGATAACCACTCATGGGCCAGCAATTCATTATCTTTATTGACAGAAGCATAAACGTCAATAGATAATTTAAATGTAGCTGCTACTCCACTTTCTCCACGCAAAGCAAACTTATCAGTTTCCTCCCTCTCTAGAACAATCCCTAGAGTTGTTGCTAAAAGATCATAATTAGATGAAACAACATCTAACATGTTTGTTAAAGCAGCTTTTACTTTATGACAACGAAGCTGCAATTTTGCCAACTCTACTCTGTCCGCTGTATTTAGATTGAAGTTTAACCCAACTTTAGTTAAATCTCCACCTACATCTTTAAACTTCACGTCTCCAAAGACGCTAAAGTCAGCTTCTACATCTGGTTCCCAAATCATTTGTACCTCCGTTTAATTCTAATGTAGTCTCTATATGCATCAATTACAATATGCGTTACTTCCATTGCTACTGCTAACAACACTATTATTACCACAATATTCCACACTAGCATTATAGATATATCTCTCCTTCTAAGATGTTCCCTACGTCATTCTTCCCATTAAGGATTAAATCTTTTAGCTCTATCTTAGCCTTTAATCCTTTTAGAATTCCCTCCTCTACAGTTTTACTGTAAACTAAATCATAATACGTGACTGGATGTTTCAATCCAATACGATGCGACCTTGCCTCACTTTGTTCCCTACGCTCAACACTATAAACATTGTTGTAATAGAAAATGTAACTAGCTCTTACAATTGTAAAACCAGTAGAACAGGCAAAAGGTTGACCTAAGAACACTTGAACTTTGCCTTCTTCAAATAAGTCAACCTTTTCCTGTCTCTCTGCTACAGGTATTGAACCATCTACTAAAGAATACTTTATATTATTGGTGGCTAAGAAGTCCTCTATAATCAAACGATCAGCTCTATGAGCAAACCAAATGATTATGGGTTCTCCTGTGTCGTCTAAGATTTGCTTTATAAATTCAAGTTTAGGATTAGCTTTTAACTTCAACAATCTTCTGGCATATGTTACACTAGTATCTTCTTCCTCATCCTTCACTGTTTCATAGTACCAATCACTAACAATCTGCCGTGATTTTCCTAGGAGAGTTAATGGATGGTCTACCGCAAGTAGAATGTCACTGGTTGGAGTTTTGCGTAGAACTTTGTTTTTCACAAAGTCATTGTATATTGACCTAAGTTCTGGAGCAAGATCAAACTCTACTTCTAGGTAAGTTCGTTCTGGTAACTCAGAACATACTTCTTCTTTAGTAAGTCTGTGGCTGAACGATCTAAAGATATCCACAAACTTAGGCATGTTCTTGTACCCTGTAACCACATGCTGGTTATAAGAAGAATGGATAACATAAAGAGATTGAAAACTAGTCCAACTACTACCATAAGCATCTGGTTTTAGAACTAGTGCTTGACCAAAAATATCTTCCGGTCTCTGTGTAATAGGGGTACCCGTTAGCGCCCATATATACTTAGGATTGCAGTTGCTAACAATCTTTTTCATTGATCTACAACGTGCTGTAGTGTGTGACTTTAATCTTTGACTTTCATCCAGAACTATAATGGTTTTCTCGTTAATGAATTCCATTAACTCTTTCTGTAATACTCTTAAACCATCATAGTTTATCACAAAATACTTAGTTCGTCCATCCCTAGATGAGATGTTTAAATTCATCTTTCTTTCTGCTGAAGTTCCTATTAAAGATGTTGACAGATGATCACTGTCTGGTGGGATAAGTTTCTTAACCCAGGTGTTTACTAGGGATGAGTCTGTAACGATTAAACACTTATCCGCCAGTCCGTTTCTAAAACAATCATCTGCTGTTACAATAACAACATTACTTTTACCTGTTCCCATCTCCCAGGCTAACATGAATTTATGGTTTTCTAGTAAAAGTCTATTTCCTACTTTTTGATGTGCAAACTGTTCTCTCTTTGTAGGAAGTTCTAGTGGCTCGATATCACTCCATTTTTTACCAGCTAGTGATACTAAAGAAGAGTGAATTATAAATTCGTTGTTGAACTCACTCTCTAGAATCCTTGGGATAACTGATTCAGAATAAAATGTTACCAGTCCTCGTCTAGTCTCATCATAAATAAATCCGATCTCTAGTAGGTATGTCCTGACTCTTACAGCTTTGTCTATTGCTAATGCATCGGATTTACTTACAGAAGTTTTGGTGACTATTATGTTCCCTTTGCGCCGGATGTCCCACATTCGCACCCTCCAAGTAGACTGTGCATTATACCACAAAATCTCAATAATGTCAAGCATAATTTCACACTTTCTTAAAGATCATTGAGATTGTAAAGCATGGTATTAGTGTAGTTTATTAAACAACTACACTAATGCCATGCTTTTGATCAGATTTTTGCACCCTGAAGCCCATTGGTCTTTCTGAAAGATCAGCGGTGGTCTTTCTGACAAGGCAAGGCCACCGCCCTACCCACTAGTACACGGGCTGTAGCCTTGCCAATTTACAACAAACGTGGGGCAAGTTCACGAAATTAGAGTAGTTGTTTAAACTATTCTACTACAATCTCGCTGATTTGCTCGTTATAAGGAAGCTCTTCTACGAGTTTCCATAGTTTAATCTGACTGTTACTCTTATTAGAGTATAGCTCATGTATGAAGTTTTTAACATCTGAGTCCTCAGAAAACATCCTAACATGTTCACTTTGTATTACTCTACCACGATCTACAATTTCAGGATAAGCACCAATCCAAGTTACTGCTATGTTAAACATTTTCATTTCACCTAATTCCATCTTCATTCTCCTCCTCTGGGTTACGGATTATTTCTATAGTTACTTTAACCAGAGCTTTCTTACTAACAGGCTCATATTCCATTGATTCATATCCTGCTCCACATTCCTTACATACTCTGTGTGTAAGTTTCTTCTTCCTAGTATCTGTAGTAACTGCTGTAACATGGTGCATTTCTAGTTGAAAATGTGAACTTTCACTATCAACTCTAAATATTGTGCCATTTAAAGTTCCTGTAAGTTCAATCTTCTCTGTACCTTCTCTTTCAGTCTCCATCTTTCTTTTCCTCCTGATGTTTCTTATACAATTGAAATGCCCTGTATCTTACACTCCAAGGTTTGTATGCTTGGTACAAAGTTCTACCGTTGTCTAATCTTTCTTGTACCATACAACATCCAAACCGCATTAAATCATCATGGTCGTCCCAATGTAAACCGTACTCTTTAATCTTCTTCTTGTGAACAGGGTGAATTTGAAAGATACTTCTTTCACCTGCTCCACCAATTTCCCAAGTACGGTATTCATTTTCCTTAAATGCGATGTACGTCCAGATAACAGGATTCTGGTTGTACTCTAGATAACAGATGCTAACAATCCTATTTGTAATATCTTCTACATCTACATTATAAGGATTGTTACTAGAGATAATCTCCGCCACTTCGATTCTATACAGAGCCTCTTGTGATACTGGTTCCGCAAATTCTGGTTCTGCTACTTGGTCATCATTCATCTCTTGTGCTACAACTTCCATAGAGCTGTAGCATACCATTGATAAACTAATCAGGAAAATTGTGAGCTTCAGTTTCATCTTGTACCTCCGGAAGTTTTACTGAGTCTAGAGACTCACACTCATTTATTCTCTCCTTTATCCTGCTAGTTGCAATACTTTTTCACCACGCCTAACACATTCATCATAATCACCAACACGAGGAACTTTACGATCAGTTAGAAGTTTAAATACTTCTTCCTTACGCTTTTGTCCTGTTCCGAACTCAGATGAAACAAAACGCTTTTGCATACTAACTTCTGAGTCTGCAAAACCATGTGTGTAGAAGTCAGTTGTAGCAGCAAACACATCCGCTACATTCTTCCCTTCATTTCCTGCTCCACGATGAAACAGTTTGTGCAATTCCATATACTGATTAAAAGCAATAGTGGACACTTCTGTGTCTTTTTCTTTTTCCTTACCTACTACAAATCCAGCAAAGAACTTTAGTGCATCCCCAGAACTAACAGACTGCTCTTGAAACTCATTAAGTGCCAACATAAACTCTTCTTGCACACCAAAGTGAGTTTCAATAGCAATTTTCATGTCATCAATCTTAAGATGAGCCAAACCAGTGTGCCTAATCTTAAAAGAAAAATCACCACTCTCCTTTAGCGCCATATTATATGTATTACCACATACAACCATTGTAAAACCTGACTTTGCAATAACTGTAGAAACTCCTCCATGCCCCCACAAAATATTTAGCCTACTTTGTGTTTGCCTTCCTGCTGCTAGAAAATCTTCATTAAGTTCCACACTAATGAAACCTTTCTCACGGTCACAAACAGTTCCTACACTAGTAATCTTATGGTGCGCTCCTTCTAATGCTTCTTGTACTGCACACCAAACATCACCATTAGAGATCAAAGCATATTTTTCTGAAACTGTTGGGCCAATTGGCAAACCATCATCTAATGAAACTGTTACATAATGTGGAGTTTTTATACCACTAGGAAGAAACAACGGTTGCTTTTCCATAGGATATAAAATACCACAATTATCAGTAGTAATTTCTGGCACAACTTGAGTAAGCCTGTGCCAAGCCATTTCTGTACCAACTTGAATATCACGTTCGTAAATTTCTGCCGCCATTACTTCATTCTCCTTTGTTATCAAAATATTCCACTTCACCTGTTTCTTTGTTCATGTATCCCTCACGCTTTTGTTTAGTGTTAAGGTGAACTATTTCATTTGTTCTTTTATCCCTAAATCCGATTAGTTCTCCTTTAAGCCCAAAAGCTTTTTCAAAAACCCAAGGTGCAAATTTACCAAGTGAAATTTGGTAAAATTCGCAGAAATTCCAAATCTGTTTCCAAAACCACATTTTTCCTCCTTGGAAAATCTCTTAGATTTTTCCAATATTCACTTGAAAATAAATTCAAGTTTCTTACCACATTTTGTTTTGAGTTTGAATTCCCCAAAATGGTTTTTGTGCTGTACATTGTTCTACTAGTTTTAACACCCCTTTTTCTTTCATACCACATTCTATCATGATATCAAAATTGTATTTTCTCAACGGTCTCATCAATCTCCTGACTCTACTGTAATCACCATAGTCTACATAATCTGCGTGACCTCCAAATCTCTTAAATTTATCTTGTGAAGATAAGTGGATCTTTGGTGTTAAATTTTTATCTTCTGAAAGAACAGCACACATTTTTAAAGCCATGAGTATTTCAGTGTCGTTGAAATCACCATAAGGCCAACACTTATGATGATGAAAATCATACGTGAACATACATCCAGTTTTCTTACAAATTTCTACTACATCTCTCACTCCCCAATCTTCGTCATTCTCTAGAGATATTCTTTCTTTAACAGTTGGAGGAAGCATGTTGAGTACATTAATAAACCTCTCCTTGTACTCAAGTTTATTCATTTTCTCTGTTGACTCTTTCCCAACATGTTGTACAATTACACTCTCAAAACTTCCTAGATACTGTAGTACTTCTGCATAATACTTCAAGTTGTTTAGGTTATTCTCTACTTTATCGGTGTAACGTGAACCTAGAGACGCTACAGGACTGTGCATTGTGAGTCGTATTCCTTGTTCTAGGCAGAAAGATTGAGTTTTCCTTAAAGTGGCTGATTCTGTATGAAGAATCTCTTTATAAGGAAAAAAGAACGGGGCTGTTATCAGCCCCGTGTTGATCCTGAATAGTTTGATATCATTAAGTGCATTGAAAGATACAATTTCTTCAATACACTTTAGATTAATCTTGAATCTCTTTTCTACATCTGATCGTTGGATGTTACTAGAGGACACTAAGACTGCACCAGAATTTAAGTTTTGGGTTTTGTTAGTTCCACTATAGCCTAAACGGATTACCATTACTTGACTAATCCCTTCAAAGCGATATTGTAAATTTCTCTCCAAAACTTTTGAAAAGCCTCATCGTCCTCAATAATCCTAGTTTCCTCCATTAGTGATAAGATTGGTTCATTCCTATCCTCATTCATAACAGGAGTAGCTACTAGTTGTTCGTTTTCGTTTAAATGAATTATTAGCGCCTTCCCAAATTCCAACATAGCTCCTGAAGTACCAAGCCACTGAATAAACGGAAAAATAGTAAACTTCAGCTTTACATTTTGTTGGTGAGCTTGTTGGAATAACTGTTTAACTGTAAGCAATACAAAAGGCGGAAGTTCTGGATTTGTTACAACAATTGTTAGATGTTGTTCATGTGGCGGCATTGGAACTTGTTGACTAGCCTCTGATGTCATTTGTTTTCTCCTTTTACTCTTCAAAGTTCGTCTATCCGATCGGTTCATTGATAACTCCTTTGTAAAACTCAGGGTCGTTTTTCATATCCTCCAATAATAAATTGACACTGACTTCAAAATTTTCAATGCCGCTTAGTAGTAGTGTTTCTTTATCATCAAAGACTGAATACTTGCCATTCTTAATCTTTATGATAAAGAAATGGTTGGCTACCTTAATAAAGTAGCCAACCATTTTTCCGCGTTTGTTATAGTAGAGAGTTGGTTGTACCTCTACTAAATTTTTATCTGTCACTTGCTCTTCTTAGCCCGTCCTTCTAGTGCATATTCATCCGGCATTGAAATGAATACGCGAGAATCATTGTAAATTGCCATAGCAAGTGGTTTTTCAGACTTGTTACGTCCAATCTTAATCTCGATATTTTCCGCTTCCGCAGCTTTTACGAGAATCTCTAGAATCTTAGCAGCACCCTCACTAACACCATTAGGAGCCGCAGTAGGAATAGGCCGATTAATTTCAAATGGAATCGGAATTCCCCGTCCCACTCCACTAGAAGGTTCCTGCAACTTCAATTCAGCAAGAGTGATATTTTGCTTGGCACAATAACGAGAAAGGGCAGACTTGAGCTTCCAAATCTGGTGGTCTTCGTACTCTTCGATCTTGTATTTCATACCAGAACGAAGCATAAGATCAGAAATTTCATCGCGGGACAACTGGACAAACTCATCCGGAATCCCAGTCTCGATCTTAGCTTGACGAGCAAACAATTTCTCATCTACTTCATCAAGAGTCTTAATATCCATCCGCGTACAAATCTTAAATGCACGCTTGCGCTTACCATAAAGATTAAACTCTAGCTTATCATAATTTGGAGAAATCTTCTCCAAAAGTTCATCGAGTACGTCATCCTTCAGCTGAGAAAAATTGATTTCTCCATATACAAACTCCACTTTCTTCACATCGGCCATTTCTTCTCTCCTGAAATTTTGATTCAGCCTGTAACCAGGCTTCACACTACAATACTACCACAAGGCGGCGCTCGTGTCAAGTAGTTAGACAGGATTCTTTGTTTCATTTTTGTTCCTCGTAAAGTTTACTTTACATACTCTATTTCATCAATATCGAAAACCACATCGGCATTACCTAGTCGAACTGTAAACCGGCCAGCAGTTTCGTCTATCACCTGCCCAATTTGCCCCTCAAAAGGTTGAATTTTAATTCTAACTTCTCTAGTGCTGCACTGGCCTATAGTTACATCACCAATGTTATCTTTTGCTTTCATAATGATCTTAGGTCTGATTAAAGAGTTTACTAATTCTGTGATCACAGAATCAGAAGTTAAAACTAACTCCACTTCTTGTAATACTTGTTTCAAATTAGTTACAAGAAGAACTATAGTGGCAAATTTACTTTTTAGTTCCCCCCTCACTTTTTCCCTCTCTTCTTCTGTCATAGAAGAGTAAAACTCATCAAATTCTGGCATGTTAGAACTCCGATTTAATATCCTCTACTTTTGCCAACATAATATCAAGATTCTCCTTCAACTCGTTCACTAAATCCTCAATGTCACTTAGTTTCTGTTGATGCTCGGCCTTAATATCATCTACTTCATCTTCTGTATACATCTCATCACAACAACCATAACAATCCTGCTCACAACCTAAATCATAACAATCAAAATTTTTGCCCTTACAATCTTTAGCTGTAATCTCCCCACATTCTATACAAACTTCTCCAATATGAGGTTGTCTAGTAACATCTTGCGCATATTCTGAAGTGTTTCCTACAAACACTAGCCCATTCCCAGTGTAGAGTTCTTTTAGCTGAATCAATTTTGCAATCAATTCATCTAATGTTAAACCAGTTTCAAACTGCTTTTCTTCTTGAATTTCCATTCTATTTCACCTCGATTTTTTCTGACATCATACCTGTACCAATATCCACAACACTTTCTAGAGCTGTGATATCCTCTGTCAGCCTTTCAATTGCAAAATTAGATGTAACATGTTTACGCCCTAGAGCTAACAAGGTAAACTTCATCCGTGCAACTAAAAATTGCACAGCTTCAACATTAATTTGTTGTTGTGTTACTGCCATCTTTACTCTTTCTCCTTGTGTGTATTAGTACATGGTAAAAACAACGCTGGCCCATGAAGATTTTCCAAGCCCTTCGGTAGATTTAGTTGTATAAATGCTTCCATATGGCAATTCCTACACCAGTATTTTTCATTCACGCATTTCTCCCTCCATTTCCACGTTGTTGCATGAACCATGTAATGCCCTTGTTTACGAATGCGTTTATACATTCGTTCTTCAAGGATACCAAAAAGTATTTTCTTAAACCTCTCCTTTGCTCTATTTTTCATGTTGCTATCCCATTTCTCTGAAGTATATCCGCAGCCCACCACATGACTTCTTTCTTAGAGTCATTTACTAGTGGTTTTACTAAATCCCACAATTGTAAGCGTTGAGCTGCTGTAAGTGCTGTTAATCTAATGTTTTCCTCCTTGTGTTTTAGAGCTTCTTCTACCATCTTTACAGATTTAGTAGTTCGTAATAAGTGCCAAAGCTTATTTTCTCCTAAACTCTCCATCTAAGTTCCTTATTTTTCATAGTTTATAGTCTCCGCTCCTACGCAATACCAAAACTCTTGCTCCACTACTTCACCTTTTAAAGTGCAAGTGAAGATATATTTCCTATAATACTCTACATCAATACTTGTTACGCCTTCAAAATCCCCAGTATTAACATGCTCCAAATCTTCCGCTTCAAATGTTAAATAACCATTTCCCCCGCCCCACAAATATCCATTGATAACCCCTGTTATCTTTCTTTCTCCTAACACTATGTTTCCAGTGATAGTCATTGGTGCAAATGGTTCCATTTCATTTCTCCTTTGGTAGACATTTGTACTTTCCAAATCCATCTTTCTTCAGCAAGTTATCCTCCTGCGATAACTCCTCCTTACTTATTAGACCCCTCCAGAATATAAATTCTTCTTTCCCATCAAATGGCTCATTTACTTCAATCATAGCATCTATTTTAGTTCTTATGTAGAATGCCAGAAATTCAGGGTTCCAGAATATCGTAAGTGGCAACCAATCTTTCTCAAAATCATACTTATTCTTTGTTACACCAACATAATGCCACGCTGCCTGTATATTCGACCAATGAGAGTCCCAATTCAATTTCATTTCTTTTAAAGCACGCACAGTGTCGTTTATAAATTCTGCTGTATCTGTCTCATAATTAAACAAATATAATGCTACCAGATAATAACGTAGTTCATTCATCAGGATATCTGGATATGTAAACAATAAATTATTTTGCTCATCTCTAATCCTCAACTCCCAACTTCCTTGATGAGACCAAAAAATTATATCAACAACACACCCAATATAATTTGCTACAAAGTATCCTAAATTCTGCTGAAACATCAATTCCTCTAGAAATAGGGGATCAAAACGTGGGTGAAAAGATTTGTTCATTTTCAAATCATGTTTATGTGTTTCTAGTTCCAATTCTCCCCTCCAATGAAAATTTGATCCCCTTATGTTCCGTTGTAAACAATACAGTGGCAAATTTAATTCAGACATTATCCCCCCTGATTTTCACATAGTTTTTTAAACCTCTCTAAAAAATTATACGCTATTACATCTATATAAGCATTAAACGCTTCATCTTCTTCACCTTTATTTATTGCTTCTTCTATTCTATGTGCTAAAGTAAACACGTCTGCTTTAACACCTGTTTCAAATTCAGTTACAAACTTACTTAGTGTCTCTTCAGGAGTTATTATACACTCCAATAAAGATAACTCCATAAACCTTTTCAAATTAGAGTTAAACTTCCACTCTGAAAGCAACTCTTTTCGCAATCTATCTACAATCTCTTGTTTATCTGTTCCAACAAACTCACTGTACAACTGTGTGAACGCTTTAAATGTGGTCATTTTTACAGTTGTTACAAATATAAATGACCTGGCATAAGTTTTATCTTGCATCCTAATTATAAAATCCTCTTTAACCATTAGGCTCCTCCAATATTGCAAAATTCTCAGCACAAATGTAATTCATTTCCCTATTAGTTGTACAAGCCTCTAGAGAATCATATACGTCTCCAGCTTCATCCCCTTGGAAGAAAATATCCTCTCCACTGGATAATTCTTTAATAGTTAATCCACCATGTTCGTAATTATAATCAAATAAAGCAGGCTCATCTTCTTCCACTTTATCATACCCCTCTTGTTCTACTTTAAATGATCTGCGTTGTTCTGCCCACTTATCAATAGCACCATCTAAAATATGCTTAGTGGCTTTCTCTCCTACACAGAACAAAAACATGTTATTTTCACTTATCACTCCTAGTTCACATTCTTCAATAATAACTTCTGTGTCATTAGCTGCAATTAAAATCAATTGCAGTTTTCTAGCTTCTGGCCCCTTGTCAGCCAGTTTGTTTAACAAATCAGCAACTGTTAGCATTATTTTTCTCCTTATCTAATCACTACTGGAATACCATTACATGTTACTGCTGAATATGTCAGCCAGATAACAAGTATTACTAAGAAAAACATCCCAATTTGATCCCAGCAAGTTTCGGTGTATGTAACGTGATAATCACCTACTTTCTTATCTTCTGTTTTCTTATCCATTATTCTCCTCCCTTATTTTCTAACTCAATCTCAGCTGCTTTCCTCTGACACTCTTTATAAGCGTCAGTCCACTTATCCAAGTCTACAGTTCCCAACCCTGCTAGCTCACTTAATTGACCCAAGAAAAGAATAACAACAGGATGTTTGTTCCGTTCTGCTGTAGAAAGTTTCTGATCGCAAAGTTCTTGCATAATCTTTGCGAGATCAAAGATTAACCCACTAGAGTTACAAGCTCCCAGAGCGTTTAATGCATCATTATAAATATTGCTCATTTTCTACCTCCACTTACATCATCCCATTTATATTCACCTAAATAGCTATCTTTTAAAGGAAAAATAGCCGCTGCAATAACAGTAGTTTTAGGCACTATCCTATCATAAAACTCAACAGCAGAATCATGCTCAATAAAGACTTTGCTTTGAGTAAAGTACTTACCACAAGACACTTGAGCGTGCCAAACTACCACGAAATTACCATATTTACTGCTCATTATTCTTGTCCTTTCTGTGTAGTTTTCCTTGATTAATAATTGCTACGCGAGAATTCTCAAAAAGGATATACATAAGCATAGCCTTTATCTGTGACAAAGGACGATCTCCAATTTCTTCGGATACTACATGCATCAAATGTTCATCTGCAAATTTCTCCGGTTTGGAAAAATCAGCGACTTTATCTAATATGCAATCGGTAGCACACTGTAATCCAGTACTGCCCAATTGCAAAATATTTTCTGTACTTTTAGCGACGTAGGACTCATCACTAAAGTTTTTCATCATTTGTGTGAACGCATTAACTTCACCGTCCATTTTCTTCCTCCTCTGTAACAATGTAGTCTGGTTGTAAAATCAGCTTATTCTCGTTTACACAAAAATAAGCCGGGTATGGCCCTGACTCTGTTCCTAATGCTTTGTTTTTCATAAAGAATTCTCGAAGTTCCAGTGTATAACCACAATCAGGGCATAAAATTTTAAACTCGCCCATTGTGTTTATCCTTAATAAACTTGATAAATGAACCAACAGTTCTGTTATTCCAACCCTTACAAGTACATCCCCAATCGAAAGAAGAAGTTAAACACCCATCAATGATTCTCTGCCTCTTTAAATCTTCTACATTGTAACATCCTTCAAGTGAAGGTCTATTACAAATAACACACCTGTATGGAATCTCAGGGAAATGATGTCCTGGGGAATCAGCAGGAAACATTTCCAAATTAGCATATGCCCAAACTTCTTTCACTGTTTCTGCTGCATAGTCCAGTGCTAACGTATTAGCATCATTGGTAATGATTAGCATTACGTACTTTTTAATCCTGGTCATCTCTAAACTCCTTTTTAATGTATTCAGATTTGAAAGTAATGGTTATGGTACGATTTTTGCCTAAAGCATCTGGATGATTAGAAAACTTTTTATCCCACATTTTCTTCAAATGTGAAAAGAGAAATTCCCACATAGTGCCCATGTTTGCTTGCAAAACCCGCGTAGGAATTTTTATACCTACTTCGATAGTCTTGTAACTACCCGCCATTCTTTTCCTCCATCACTTCTACTTTATTCCACAATGGGATAATATATTTCTCATCGAGTCCCGAAAACAAACAGAACTCTTTCAACTTAACTGTCATAAACTGAACTCCACCACCACATTCTTCAACATCATCTCGTATAAAGTACCACATCCCGTGGTACTTATAAATCTTCGTTATCAAACTCCAGTCGTGTTTCTTTAACTCATTTGCATAAACTTCTGGGCTTCCTAAAAGGAAACACAGTGTTAAATGCATGAGTTTGTCCGCACGAGTTCTCATACAGAACTCGCTAACTGCTTCAACTCTAAGAGCTTTTCCGAACATTACTCCTCTCCTTGAAGTTTGTTGTCTCCTGAATAATCCTCTGGAAATTTAGATAATCCAGTATCTACAACTACTTTTACCTCTTCAATATCACTAGGAAGCAAATACACTATAGCAAAATCTTTTCCCTTTCTTGTGTTCTTTAGAATCACTTGAACTTGTACAAACCCATTCTCTATCCCAACCACTTTTCCTCTCTCTTTCTTTATTTTCCTAAAGAAAGAATTATCAGATTCTACTACCATTCCAATTCTTACTTCGTGCAGTTCCATTTACTTCTCCTTGCTTATGTTTTAATATGGATATAAAACAGAATAAAAGCAACTAAACAGAACGCGATTTGAGTTAAGTATAATTCACCACGCAATTTGAGCACACTTATCTGAGTTTTACTAGATTCCACTAGTAAATCTAGAATTACCTGATTAGGAGATCGCGTTACTCTCTCAATAAGACCTTCCTTAGCCATAAAATAGTCCTTCTCAGTTCTGAAATCTGGTTTCTTACTGTTCAGTTCCATTTACTTCTCCTTCTTCTTTATTGTGATTGTCATTGTAACCTCATCTCCTGCTTCAAGAGTAGTCTGCTCCAATAGCTTATTCCAAATGCGAACAGCTATTCCTTGAGTAGTAAAATACTGGTCTTGATCTACTTTGACCACACCAAACTCTTCATAAGTTGTGTAGTCAAGTTTAGATGTTTCAGTGAATTCTTGTTGCATCACAACTTCCCCCAGATATAAAATGTAATGAGTATTAGCCAAATAATCGTTATTGTAGCTAAACAACCAAATACTTTAGCTACACCTGAATCTAAATCTCCTACTCGTTGATTTAGTTCGTGTATTTTAACTTCTTGATTAAGCAAAAGTTCTTGTAGCGCTTTCTCGCTCCTTTTCTGCTGATAAGGACAATTGTACTTAGGATCTAAATCTCCGCCATTAAAACTTCTGGCTTGTTCACAAGAACAAATTCCATACCCGCGCTCTGGATAATCTTTCCAGAATAAACAATCGTCACATTGAAGATGCATCTTCTCTTTCATTCTCTTCTCCTTTTCTTTTTCTCCTAATTGTATTGAATAAGCAATACTAGCTGGATTATCTAGTGGGGTAAACTTACAATTAGCTTGTGCTAATTGATCCCTATAAGACCTATAAAGAAATTGTTGAAGATCACTCCATCCTTCTTTAGCTTTCTGAAATCCTAGTGCCTCTTCTTCTAGGGTGTCCCTAACTCTTTTAATTTCTTCTTTTAGTTCCCCAAAAAGACACTCATCATCTGGAGGAGTACTAATTCCCATGTGCTCATCTACCCCAACACTCATTAAATTACAAGGATGGGCACAAAATCCTTGTAAATCAATTGTAGCATTATCATTTGGAATGAAATACTTACATTCCAAACAACAAATTTTTCCTTCCATTTTCTTCCCCTTAAAATCCCTGGCAGTCTTGATCTAGATAAGTTTGATCAAGTTTCAATACCACTACTTTTTCAATTGTAACATCTCCTTGTGTCGCAAGTTCAATGAGTTTGGGTGTTACTAGAACATCCCACTCATTTTCTACTAAATCAAATCCGATGTACAGGACTAGACCTGTGTCTTCTCTTTCACTTTCTCCATATGCACATTCCTGATAAATAACAAGTGCTAGGATTTGTGTGCATAGTAGAGCTATGAAAACCAGCAAGAATGTCAGGTATGTCTTAAAATACGCACGCATTTGTTTTCTCCTTTGGCTCCCATTTAAGGGTTTTAAAAGTTCTCTCAAAGATGAGTTCCCTCTTCTTTGTTTCCAAATCTGCCACGAAATATCGTACTCCTTTAGGAGTGAGCATAACTCTTGTTATTTGATAGCTAGCCTCTCCCAAAGGAGAAACTAGAATTTCACCTACCTTGTACCTTGCTTTCATTTCCACGGCAGTTCTCCTATTCCGAATACTAGCATTGTGAATACTAGCACGAACAACATGGCCAGAAGCATTCCTGCAAACCATTCTGCACTACTTCTGTTCGACATCATTTCTGTAGTACCTCCTAATGTTTCTTTCTAGCCCTTTCAGAACTTCAGCTAATTCTAAAAGGTTATCCACAGAAAAAGTGGTTGCTTTTGATATGGTTCTGTATTTAGCATCACTGTATCCAATAAAAATGTACCCAACTATACGTCCACAATCGTAACAAACAATTTCCTGACTGTTCCTAGGATTCTGTTTCATAAGTGAAAATGTTGACACGTACAACTTAGCTTCTAGGTTTGAATCTAGAAATTCCATGAGTTTCTTTTTAGTTTTATCCATTTTCTTTTTCCTCCTGTTCTTGTTCTTCCGTACAATCCAAAACTATCCTCACGACTCCAATACGTTGCAAAGACTTTGCTACTTCATCTTCTATCAAATGGTAGCCAAATTCTTTACACATTTTACCAGTATACCTCTTAACCTCACCAATGTCAATACTAACACTTGTTTTATCATCTGTCATAAATTGATGAAATAATTGGTGATAAAGCCCCATTGCGGCAACTTTATGTTCGTTGCAAAAGTCTGGAGAAACAAGTTCTCCATCTTTATTGTACAGTAGTACTTTCATTGTTTTCCTCCTGTTTTACTATCTCAGACTCCAGTTGCAAACGCTCTATTTCATCAAGAGCTTCTCTCAAGCGAAAAATTAGCGCTTCCTGATCTCCAGTTAGTTTACGCAAATCCTCTATTTTTTCTGCTGACCATCCACTCATTTCTGTTCCTCCTCTTTCTTTATCCTCAATTCTAAACTGTTTCTTATAAGGCGTTCCTGATTATAAAGTTCGCCCACCAACTTTAGCAACTGACGAGTAGCTAATAACTCATCAATAAGAACACGCTGTTGGATAATTCCTAATCCCTTACATTTCTTACTAAGTTTACTATGTTTTAACTTCTCCCAGTTAAAAGTTTCAGGCATACCACTATACCCTATCAAAACTGCGTTACTAAAAATATACTCTCCTGGTATTGGATTTTTTTCCGGATTGGCATTTGACAGATAAAAAACGTCGTTTTTCCATCCACGCCATTTTAATTTTCGTATCCTCACTTTTCTTCCTCTTCTTTCTCTAAAGTCCATCCGTTGCGGATTAACCAAGATTCATTAAAAATTTTGCGGCCTGATACAGTTTCTCCTACTAGTGTATTATTTTCTAAATAATACCCAGTATAATAAATTGGAAATCCTGGTTGAATCATCACATCTGAAATCTCAATTTTCAGACTCAGAATAGGATGCACTAAAACATCCCCAACACAAAACTTCGCGTCAATCACGCTTAGGCGTGATGTTGTGTTCTTCATTTCCTTCACTCCTTTTGTATGAATAGTCCTTGTTATCCTACTAGAAACAACTTTGGGTTTACCTAAATCACTCATCTCTCCTCCGCTCTAGAAGTCCATCCAATGCATTTTTAGTCTCTAAATTTAAACTATCAATAGTTTCGTCCCATTCATTTCTATTAAGTAGTAATAGAATATCACTTATCTTTCTCATCATTATTTGGCACATGCTCTCATTATTTAAAGTATAAAATAGCCAACACACATCATCTTTATTCCAGAAAAAGAAGCCAAAATGTCCATTTGGAGTGTGATCTTGTGCTTCTCCAGATATAGCTCCTATAAACTTGTGTTTTTTATACGAACTATAATCCAATGACAGTCCACAAAACCAATCATGGTTGTGAACTTGGTAGCAAACTTGATCTATTCTATAGATCAAACTTTTAGTTAGTCGTTTCATCAAACTCCCCCAATTCAAATCTATTCTGGGTAAAGAAGGAAGGAAGAAGAAAAACTTTCATGTTCCTCATAACACCCTCCCCATACCTTTTAGGAGCGTGCATCTCCTCAAACCACACAACTTCATTGCTCAATCCAGATGGGCTAATGTAACGATCTCTAAACTCTAGAGTTTCCCCTTGATCAGAATATGAATCATATTCTGATAGCTGATCTGCACTAGGTAACTCACTTCTAGTGCAAATGCCGATGGTGACTTTTTCATTCTGAAGAATGATGCGTTTCATTTCTTCCCCAACCTCCAGTTGTTTTCTTCCATTCCCTCATCTTCTCCCTGTGTTGACACAGGAATATGTTGTGCTTCTGTGCCAAAAAGTTTCTCGCACAGTTTCGTTAACTCCTCTTCCTCCTCTGGCGTCCTAGGAGAAACAAGGTGAACACTTCTCCCACACATTTCACTTCTCCTCTTTTAGTAATATCCACCGTGAAAAAATCTTAGCTCTGCTAAGATTAGCGTAACAAAGATTAGCTCTGCTAAGATTAGCTCCGCTAAGATCAGCTCTGCTAAGATTAGCTCCGCTAAGATCAGCTCCGCTAAGATTAGCGTAACAAAGATTAGCTCTGCTAAGATTAGCTCTGCTGAGATCAGCTCCGCTAAGATCAGCGTAACAAAGATTAGCTCCGCTAAGATTAGGAGCTTCTTCCTTTGTTCTTGCATCGTTGATGATTTCTAACGCCTCTTTTCTATTCATTTCACTTCTCCTTTTTCTGTAATACCCAACTTGAAAAAATTTTAGCGTTACTAAGATTAGCATACCTAAGATCAGCATACCTAAGATCAGCGTCACTAAGATTAGCGTTACTAAGATTAGCATACCTAAGATCAGCATACCTAAGATCAGCGTCACTAAGATTAGCATACCTAAGATCAGCATGCCTAAGATCAGCGTCACTAAGATTAGCGTTACTAAGATTAGCATACCTAAGATCAGCATACCTAAGATCAGCGTCACTAAGATTAGCATACCTAAGATCAGCGTTGCTAAGATTAACACCGCTAAGATTAGCGTTGCTAAGATTAGGAATTTCTCCTTTTACTCTTGCATTGCTAATAATCTCTAGCGCTTCTTCTCTGTTCATTTCGTTTCCTCCCTTTCTCCCTCAGCTGCTTCTAGTGGATCAAGTGACAAAGGTTCCACTGACTTAATATCACATAACATAGTGGAGAATAAAGCACGCGGATTTCCTGTCATACTTTCTTTAAGTTGCGCACAGACTATCCTATCCTTAGTTACATCAGTGATAAGTGCAACCTGTGTGGTACTTACTGTAACTATTCTACACCACCATCCTTCCCACTGTTTCTCCCGTTCTTCTAGAAGAAGAGTTTGTGCTTTTTCTACTTCTATTTTTAACATCGTTACCCTCTCCTCTAGAAGAGAGAGTTGCGTAATGTTGTTTGCGTTCATTTCTGGCTCCTTTTTAAAGACTTACGTGGTTTCCTTCTTTCTCGTAATACTCTAGGGAGTAATCATACTCCGTTATAATTACTTTCCCCTTTGGATGCTCTGTGAAAAACTTTTTTAGTCTTTCTATCAGCACATACTCATCTTCTTTAGATGAGAATAAAGTGGAACTATACTCGTTCCAATCCTTTTTCTCATCTAGTGTTCCAATAAAGATGTACATCTTAGTTCTCCTTGTCTTCAATCTCATAGTAAAACTTCGCTGGTCGTTTGGTTAAACCTTTCAAACGCTTAATAGCGTTTGCACAAGTTGTAGCTCTAGTTTTTCCGCATCCGGCATTAAACCAGAAGTTTGCTGAAAAGTTTCCCCAGCGAAGAAACTTTCCTTTAGAATCTTCTCCTAATGCATCTGGTGTAAATTCTATTTTCTTAGCAGTAAACGTACTGCTGAATCCCATAAATGATTGTGGAGTTTCAAACTCAACAATCACCTTCATCCCCTTGTAATAATCCATGTTTCCTCCTAGATCCAACCTTTCTGCAAACTACTTTCTTTAATCATTAAAGTGTGAAGTGTTGTTTCCTTGTTTCCACTTCTATATTCCCATAAAACCTCGTACAAGCAATCAAACTCGTCTTTACCGTACAAACTCCCACAAATAATACAATTGCAATTCCTAGACACAGGACTTATAATGTGAACTTCTTCTCCGTACTCAAAATCAAAACACTTGAAATGAATTGCATTTTCTTGGATAGATACAGTTTTCTCATCCCCACTGTACATTTCAATAGAGAAGAGAAAGTTCTCGTTTATCTTCATCATGAAGATACCCGGGTATCTTATCTCATTGTAGGTAATTTCATAAATCCTACCTACAACTAGTTTCGACGTATCCATGTTTCCTCCACAGTTTCCTATTTCCTAGGACACTCTCATGAGTCGCACGGTTTGCACGCCAACTGTGTTCTCAACTTTAATAATAAATGTTTGCAAACTCATATGAAAACGTTTGTATAGTGCCATATAGTTCAAAATCGAATACTGAAAGCTTCTGTGTAAAGTTTACTTTACACCATGTAAGCTATTACATCCCGGTGTACTAGTGTATTAATACAGTAAAATCTTGCGTTAGGTTTTAGTGAGTGTTGATAACCCACTAAAACGACCTAAAAATATTAGTGACTAATACTAATCACTAATTAGTGGCGAAAATCAGTAATAATGATTAGAATAGAGTGATAACACAAAGTTATCATGCTCTTATTGTGCTCTTTTTAATATTGTCTAAAATTTGACTAAGGCACGGGAACCCAGTACTGGCCTGGGCTGATCTTTCTCAAAGACTTGTCAATCCCCAAATTGGGGTGTGTTGTATAGTTTCTGAAATATAGATTTTTCCCTCCAAAAAGTGTGCACCTCAGTGTACTAATGAGATAGTACACGTCCGAATTGTCTTAATTGACTCCCCCCTTTATACCCCTATAATATCTGAGAAAGATCAGCCCGCATGGATAAAGGGCTAAAAGAAAGACTCTTTACCCTAAATCCTAATACCCCTTATAAGCTCTTTCTCAGATAGGCTTAAACAATAATCTAGAACTAAAAAAATAGGTACACACTCGAGAAACCCTCTGTGAGATTTCATTATTGGCCGTTATGGGTGTACTAGTTTACTAGTACACCTGTTCGGTCTCCAAACCCCAAATGTCTAGTATTCTTTACTGATCTTTCAGAAAGACTACTAGAAAACTTTTCTTATATTGACAATCAACAAACTCTCTAGAATACTGGTAGTTTATTGCACTAATTGCTCAGCACAATAAACTTTATTGTGTGTTGTCTCTAGAATAATATAAGAGCACAACACACTAAATACTTAATGTGTTGTGCTCTTATTAAAAGGCCATACCTTACGGCATGGCCTATCAAGTGAAAGCTGTAGCGTGGATAGCAGCTTAGAAAGTAATCCGGCTTCCAATTTCTAGAGTCGAAGAGGATTTCCGACCATCGATAATTGTTAGCCACGCTGAAGCTGAAGCCTGGCAATCGATACATACGATTGCTGTGCCATCGCTGTTACCAGTTTCAAGCATCAACTTCAGCTTACCATAAGTGGCAGTGTTGCCAGTAAGCTTACCGCGAACCTTGTAGTGTGGCAAGGTGGCAAGCTTCGCGAGCAAGTCATCGCGACTGATAGCTTGCTTAGCCTGGAAGCTTGGATACTGACCAGTAACCAAGTAACTAACGGGCGGGACAAGCACAGGTAAATCATATGATTTACCATGCGACTCAATGTGCAAACCGATAGCAGTTTGCGCATTAGTCTTTGCTGAAGTTTTCATGTTAGATGCTTGAACGTTAAGCTCAAGCAACTTAACATCATCAAGACGTTTTACTACGTCTTGCCAGATACGAACTTCGCTCATTTCCTTAAACCTCTCTTTGATTTGGTTATGGCTTGCGCCGATGAAAGTATAGCACACTGTCAAGGGTTTATTTGCGAAATGCGAAAAGATGGGTACACCGCACGTTAATGCGCCGGGTAAAAACTGCACTTTTTCATGTGTGTGATGCTCTTATTTTTCATCGGTATAATTACTGTGATATATTACTGCACCTTATTAATCGTTGATTCTTATCTCAACTGTATCACAGTACACCTTATTATTATATGCTTGATTTTTACCGTAGTATCTGGTATAATAGACCGTGCCAGAGTATCAGGTATCAATCTGTAACCCGCCCCGTGAGCGAGACCCAGAGAACCTGGACATTGCTCCAGTTTTACGCGAGAAACTTTTATGTGAAAGAATAGTAGAGTTGATATCTCGCGGAGTGTTTACACCTTATTTGATAATAAAGGCACTTTATGATCCTAGTGATGAATTCATAACTAAAGAGTTCATCATGGATTGCTACACTAAAGTAACTGAGATATTGTTTGAAAGGTGGAAAACGCACGATTTGAGAACTGAAGCCATTGGTTTCCTAGAGAGTAACAACATGATTCTAGGAAAACTCAATGAAGTCTTAGAAAATGCAAAGAGTAGTAAGGAAGTTATTGCTTCTTCTAGAGCAATAGGTGACACATTTAAAGCTAGGATAGAATTTCTAAGGTTTATTGGATTGTTCCCAGATGGTTTAATGAGAGAAAAGAAAAGTATCGAACAACATACTATTAAAAATGAACTGGAGCAGTCCCTAGTTATAGATGCTGATGCAATTGAAATAGAGATAAAGAAGGCTGTTGAAGAAGATGCAAACGGATAAACACACTTTAAAACAACAACTAAAGGATAGGTGGAAGAATAGTGTACCACTTTTTCTTAAACAATGCCTTGGTGGTGAGTATAAAACCATAAAACCGTTCCAAATTAGGATGTTAATGCATCCTGGAGCGAAAAAACAGGGTAGAACATTCAAAATTAGGCTACTTCCACGAGATTCGGGCAAAAGTTGGCTTGGAATTGGTGAAATGACCCACATTGTGGCTAATTTCCCAAATGACGCTACTTCTATCGTTTCTGAGACACAAACTACGTCAATGTTGTTCTTAACAGAGGTAAAAGACCATTTAGCTGTTAATGAGACTATAAAAGAGTATTATGGTAATCAAAAAGGTGCAGTTTGGTCTGCAAAGAAGATTGTTAGTGCTCAAAGGACTAATGTACGTAAAGAACCTACTATAGAATGTGTTGGAATGGGTGGAGCAATGGTTGCTCGACATGTAGAGCACCAGTATTTTGATGATGTTGTAAGTGAAAGTAATAGTGAAACTCCACTTTCACAAGAGAAACAAAAATATTGGTACTCGAAAGTTGCACTACCTATTTTAATGCAAGGTGGAACACAAGTTGTTAATGGTACTTTATACTTCCCTAATGACTTATATTCTTATCTAATAGGGCAGTATGGACAAGAAGCGTTATATAGAGTTCCTGCATTAACTAAAAAAGATAGTGTAGAGAGATCATATTTTCCTGAAAGGTATCCAGTTGATATTTTACAAGAGATTAGAAGAGCTAACCCGTACACTTTTGCCTTACAGTACAATAATGAGGTCGATGTTCTCCTCTCTAGGATCATCACACGGGATGCTATTGTAATTTGTAGAGAGTCAGAGTTACCACCGTTTAATGAATTGTCCTTCTATATTGGTGTAGATCCAGCTACTTCACTGAAATCTGACTCGTGTTACTTTGCTACTGTTACAATAGGGTATCATTCAGCTACACACAAGAAATATGTAATCAGATACACTAAAGATAAGTTGGGCGATCCTGAAGCAATGTTGAAAAGGATTGTAGAAGAATGGTTGTATGTTGTAGAACGTGGAGGGGAGGTTTTTGTTGTTGGTGTAGAAAGTAATGGGTTTCAAGGTGTTTTGGCCAAAGCTATGTATGCTGACCCTGCTAGATTTGGGTTATTACCAGTTTATGAAGTAATAACTCATAAAGATAAGGTTCAGAGGCTTATTGCACAGGCGCATCATTATAACACTAGTTCTGTAGTGTTTGTAGAGGATATTTACGAACTTGTAGAGAGATTGTTGAAATTCCCTAACATTACAGATAATGATGATATTGATGCTCTTATGATAGCTATGCAGTGTATTGAAGAAACTCAGAGTGATTCTATTCTTTTACCTGTAGAGGTTAAAAAGTTACTAGGGATTGATAACATCTATAGAACTGAGAACTCCACTGACAGTAATCAAGGGGAAAGAGAACGTCCTATTGTTTTATCAGCTAAGTCGAAAAAGATGTCTAAAGAATTGCATAGGGGTGGGGATACGGGAGTTGATAATTTTATTAGTGTGGAAACTGAGTTTTAGGCTGTCTTTCTCAAAGATGGCCGTTTGATCTTTCTTTTTTACTTGACAAGTCGTGTTTTTTGTGTTATACTGAAAGTAAGGGCGTCGCACCCTTAAAACGCTCTTCCCTTCAAGTAGGAGAAGAGGATAGACAGTTGAAAAGCTGTCTATCCTCTTTTAAGGGAGAAAAAAGTGAAAGTTCCTAATTCAGAGAAGCCTGAGACTGGTTTACAAAAAACAATAAGGAAAGTTAACCTTTTAGGTAAGATTTGGGGCGTTCAGAATGAAAGAGACTTACGTACTATTGAAGAAGCATACACTTTAGGCACACTTCGTTCTAATCCATCTTCTTTAGATATATCAATGGCTTCTTCCATTGATATGGTCTCATATGCACAGCAAGAGTATGAGAAGTTCTATAATTTGTATTTTGGTTCCTATGAAACTGGGATGCAGTTGGGATCTTTGTTAGCACAGCCTATCATTAAGATTATGACTGCATTTACTATAGGCCAACTTCCGAAAGTCATAATTAGAGAAAGTAAACTATATTCTGGGGATGTTAGTACTTCTAGCGGCACTGAAGTAAATGATCTAAGTTTATTCGCAAATGAGTTTCTACAAGAGTTTCACCTACAGATATCGGAAGGTTTACAGGTAAGCGAAATACTTGGGGATGCTTATGCAGTTCTGAATTTTGATAGAGAACCAGAGATCATTTCTCCATATCCAGGTACTCTTAGTCCTGTATTTGGTTTGTTCTCTAATAAGATGTTTAGTCTTTCTTCTGTTTCAACTAGGAAAATTGCTGTAACTAAAGGAACTGAAACTAAAGAAACAGATGTTGTTATTACTAGAACATGGAATCCTAAAGAAGTATTATTTACTGCTGTAGCTGACAACCCACAAGTTAGTTTGAAAGATTTTGGGAATCCCAAAATAAAAGTGATAAATCCTCTCGGTATCTGTCCTGCTATTCATATTCCCAACAATCACGTAAAAACTAATTTCTTTGGTTGGTCTGAAGTATATCAGTGTGTACCATACTTTAATATATTCCACAGCATCTTACTACGTGGTATAGAAGCTCAACAGTTTGTAGGGAAGCCTATTTTAACTGTTAGTGGAATTCAAGGTATGGTGAAAACATGGTTGAAGCGGTCATTCGATATTGATGTAGCCAAAGATACCGATACTGCTGTTCAAACTAAAATGACGGCATTTCTTAATCGACACAAGTTTCTGGCATTCGCTGACAAAGTTGATGCTAAATACCTAGAAACTCGCTACCCTATAGGTGCTACGCCAGAATTACTTGAAATTGCTATGAAAATGATTGTAATGACTTCAATGGTTCCGCAGTTTATGTTTGGTGGGGAGATGAGTTCGGCTAATGCAACTGTTAGAGAACAATATGTACCTTTACAAGCACATATTAAAATGAAGCAGGTTGCTTTTGGCGCTGTTTTAAAGAAACTCATTAAGTTAGCGTTGTACTATTATTCTACTGTTACTAAGAATGAAGCTACTGGAGCTACACTTCAATCTTATGGGTTTATTAAGAACCCTGAAGAATTGGACAAGTATAAGATTGAATTGAAGTGGCCACCGATATTGAATAGTGATGCTAATGTGAAACTTGAGATGTTAAGGTTGCTTACTACAATTAATGGTCTCTCATTTGAGGGTGCTTATGAAAATCTTGGTGACATAATTCCTGATGCTGAAACTGAATTGGAAAGGCTACGAAAGGAACAGGCTGATACAACTTTACCAGCTAAAACACAAGGAGCACCAGTAAGAGATGAAACAAACAGAAATGAGCCAGCCAACACTCAACAACAAAGAGGACGAGACGATCAAGGAAGCGCAGGAAACAATAGTGGTGGGAGTAGATCTAGCTAAAGAAGAGGAAAGTGTTGTTGTTTTGGATTATGTAAGTTTTTATGAATTATTGAAAAAGAACATGATTCAAGAAAGTTGTAGGAGAGGGGTTATATAATGAAAGTAATGCAGGAAACTTTAGTAGGGGAATCTGGGGAACTTTTACAGGAATCTTTTGACGCAACTTCTACACTATCTGAAAGTATTAAAGAAAACTTTGATATTTTAGAAGATCAAGGTTTTTACACTGTTCCTGAAGATTTTCTACACAAAGTTGCTGATATTGGTGATGAGAGTCCTATGTTTGTTACTTGTGCAATGTATTCTGGTTTCTCTCGACGAGGGGAACCAGAGGATGTTGGACATGATAATGACCCAAAGCATCCCCATCGTTTTTGGCATGAAAACATAATTTTTGATTTTGCTGAACAAATTCGTGTGCGTCGTATCCCAGGTTTTGCTGGACACGAAGGATTTCTAAGTGGTGGTGAAATTCCTGAAAATATCCCCATAATGTGGGTTACTGCTATTAAAGCTAGACGTAAGGAGGATGGAAGAGGATTAAATTTAGTTAGAGGTTATGTTACTAAACATGGCAATACTAGAGAACAAATTAAACTTGGATTAATTGATTCAGCGTCTATAAGCGCTGTAGGAAACCAGAAGATTAAGGAGCGTGAAGAAGATAAAGTTAAGTATGTGGAAGTACAACCTGGCGCTAAAATATTGTCTTTCGATTTAGTTCGTAAAGATCAACATGGGGTACCAGGCACAAAATTAGTTGCTTCAATCAGTAATGTGGAGGAAACAATGGAGTCAAAGTTTGAGGAGTTGGAGAAAAAACTCACTGAACTTGCACTTAAGAATACTGAGCTTCAAAAGTTTCAGGATATGGTAGAGTCCTTAGTGAAGAAACTAGGATGTACCCCTGAAACTTTGGTGGAACGTGTAACAAACATTTGTGCAATGCACGAAACTGTTATTAAGTCCGCTATTGAAGAAGCTACTAAGGGTATTCAAAATGCTACGTTTCGTGAGCGAGTTAAGAATGAACTTCTATCTAAGAAGTTTGTAGAAGTATCTGAAGTTAAAGTTGCTGCTGATGCTTCTATCTCTGAAATGATGTCTCTTGTAAAGGATATTACTGGAGGCAAAGATTTAGAAGTGACTCTATCATCTGAGGGTGTTGAGAAATCTGACATTCCGGATAAGTACATTAAGCGAGGTACTAAATAATGTCAACTGTTACAACTTGGGATGAAGTTGAAGGTTGGGTGTTTTATCCAAATGCACATGTAATTCCAAACAGGACTTTAACACTTGTAAATGGTTTGCAGACAGCTCTAGCTGGTGAAATTGTTTGGAGTGCTCCTTATTTTGGGTTGATTACAGAAAACGCTGCAACAGGGAATAAACGTGGTTTGATCATTAATTCAATCATTAAATCTGGTAAGACTAATGGAGCTATTGTTGATGGGGATTATCTTACACTAGTTCCTAATCCAGATGTAACGAAGAACGATTATTTGTGGGAGACTGCTGGAGCTGGAGATGCTATTTATGGTGTAGCACTAGAAAGTGCTGCAATTGGAACTACGTATTTGCTAGTTCATGGGCCTTTTGGGCCTCCAAATTGTTGTAATCAAAGTTCTGGTCAGTAGGTAAATTAAAGGTAATTGGAGATTCAAATGTCAAAGATTGGAGCAGATTTGAAGGGGACTAAGATTTCTCCATTTGGGGAGTCTATTGATCTTTTTCCCCATCTTGATGAACGAGCTGTAAGTGATGAGATTCAATCCTACAAGAAACAAGGTGTAATGAAATCTCCTGCTATTCAGGCTATTTACAAAGAAATTTGTAATGTAACTGAAGAGTATATGCACATGGGTGATATGTACCACTTCAGCGAAGCAGGGGATATGCCGCGTCTAGTTATTCCTAAGTTTCTAATTCCTAATATGTTGGAGAAGAATCTTCCACAGTTGATGCAGGAACGTCAAGGAGCTATTACTCCTGCTTTAACACCTGAATTGTTTGATGTTCCAAATATTTTGGGTGGCACAGTAGATTTAGTTCCTGATATGAGCTATTTACTGTGGATGCGTTCTGTGACTATGGTAGATGAGAGTGAGGAGAAAGAAGAGTGGGATTTCAATCCTCACTTTATTATGATGAAGGAAAAGGGACAAGTTCAATTTTCTGGCACTTTTACTGGTCAGAAGATTACTACTCGTAACGATGTTTGGGGAGATGGCATTAACATCTCTTGGACATGGTTTGAGACGAACAAGTTCCGCATTAAGTTTGCTAATTTGATCCCCAAGGAAAAGTATCAGTACTTCGATCAAATTGCTGATGCTATATATCTTGGTGTTATTACTGCTTTTACAACTGGAATCACTGGCGGTATTAATCATGTTATTCGTGATATTAATACTGCTATTACAGAGTTGATGAGGCATGTTAACTACAATAACAAGGCTATTTGGGGTAACGCTTCATTTGCTGTTTTGTATCCTCCTGAGTTTGATTGGGCTATGGGGCAAGCAATTCGTTTATCGAATTATGGGATGACTACGGAAGGATTTATTCGTAGGTTCACTCCTATTATGACCACTAAACTCCCTGCTTCTAGTCCTTCTACTATTTATGTAGTTGTGATGAAAGAAGAGCAGAATGAGTATAATACTCGTTTGTCTTTGGAAGTTCATGGCCCAGAAGAAGATATTGAAACGTTTTCTACTAAACTGACATTCCGTGGTGCTTATGGCTCTAACCTGAATGTTGCTTCAGCTCGCCGTATTGTATTTGATCCAGATGCTTGTAACTTTGCTGTAGCGGGGCCGCTTGAAGTTAAGGCTAAGACTTCTATTTGTACTGATAGTGGAACTAGTAGTTAAGGAGATTTAAATGGCGTCGTTGAGGAGTGATCTCAGAGTTTTGATTTATGACAGTGGAACTCCACCACATTTCTCTGATGTTCAACTGGATACTTTTTTGGATTCAGCTGTGTTGGACATTAATATTTGGGGGAGTTTCAGTTACACTGTTATATCTTTGAATTCTGGGATTACTCCTCCTCCTGATCCTTCTATAGAATTGCAGAAAGTATATAGGCTAGTACTTATGTATGCTCAGATTCTTACTATAAGATCTGATGCATCATATTTTAAACAATTTATAAAGATTACAACTCAAGATGCTAGTATTGATCCTGGTGATGCTGGAACTCAATTATCTAAGTTTCTTACATCATTGCAGGATGATTTCAAATTGAGATTGAATAAGTGGATTGGAATTGAAGATGCTAGTTTAGTGTGGAGTGAAGCTGGGCTAACGGAATATTAAATGCCTATATTAGATGCAGCAGGATTATTAGTAGCACGGAATCAATTTGATAGTTTGATTCACAATGCTATACATTCTGTTCGCATGGTGATAAAGACTGGAGTTGGTATTGTACATCCAGGATATGAAAATGATACAGAACCACTTTGGCACACTTTTAATGATTTTAGGTGTTCTGTATATGAGTTTGCATCTGGTGGTTTAACTAGATTTGATAGAGTTAGAACTAGGTATGAAGAATATCTAAAGGGACTAGGCATATTAAATGATGTAGTGTTTTTATTGGAGTACGTAGACAAGCAATACATATTAAATGGTGGAACAGGTGTTTGTTCTAATGGATTGCCAGGAAGTAATGCACTTCTTCAGGATGTTACAACTGATTTGTCTGTAGTTGGTACAGGAGCAACAGATTTGCCAGTTGTTAGACCGACTTTACAGACATTAGAACATGGAACATTAGTAGTTAATGTAACTGATGGTTCACAAGCGTATGTTACAACTATAGCATCACACCAATTAACTACTACTGGATTAACTGGTGGAACTCACAATTTATTTCAGTTAAATGATGCATATAGGTTATATGTAATAAATAATCTGAATGTGGCTGATCAAGTATTAATACACAATAAGTGGAGAACAGTTCTAGCAACTATTAATGATTCTGAAGGAATTCAAGTAGCAGTCTTTCTGAGTGACTAATGGTAAAAATTTCACAACAAGGCCAGATTAATTTAGCACAAGCTAGTGTGCTAAAGAATTTTGGCGTTGGGGTAACTCAAACTGGTAAATTACATTGGTTAGCTGGAAGTGGTAGAAGTGGTTTTGCAGCTAAACAAGATGTTATTGATTTTATTTCAGGTACAACTTTAGGTGGGGCTACAGGTGGTTTTGATGGATTAGTAATGAGATTTAGAGCTACTCATGGCCCGAGTAAAGGCAGATTTTTAAAGACTGCTGAAGTAATGAGCGCTATATACGCTTTAGAAGGTATTCCTATTCTGAAAGTTGATGTGGCTGTTCCTGTACAAGTTAGTGAAACATTAAATTATGTTGAAGAAACTATAGAGAAAGCTGAATTCTTAATGCAACATGTTCAAGAATTGGCTAATATTGCAGAAGCTGAATTTAATAGGATGCTTCCTTCAATTCTTGAAGAAATTAATGACATAGCGCAGAGGGTTATAAGCGAACGTGTTTATATGAAGGAACCTGAAATAACTAGGTACATCTCTAGAGAAAACATAAAGTCTACTATAAATTCAGCGTTTTTTGATAGGAGTCGCACTTATAATTTAATGCAATCTGTAGTGGCTCATCTAGTTGGAGCTAACAAGATTGTAGTGGATATAGATGAGAGTATGTGTCCTTATTGGTTATGGGTTGAGAAGGGGCACAGAGTTGTTATGCCTTTTGGTGTTGAAGTTGGTACTTTTGTTGGTGAACGCCCGTTTATCAATGAAGTAAGAATGGAAATACAGAAATATTTATCCACAGTTGTTTCTAATAATATGGAGATGGTTACTGTGGATTTATTGGAAAGGGCGTTGAGTTGGATGGTTTCTGATCAAACATATTCTGGGATTAAAACTCCATTTCGTGTTGGAGCTGGTTTGAAATCTCAGACCAGTTATACTAAATTTATGGGGTGGATTCAAAACATTCGTGGGTATGAGAGCGGAAGTCCTTCATTCCATGATTGGTAGGAAGAAATGCCACAATATGAGATAATAAACTACTATACTAATCTAAAGAAATCTTTAGAAGAGATTGCTTTAGGTCAAGTTATAGCGCCTATAGAGATAATACACCATGATGTACTATCTGGTGTAGAGTACAGGGATAAGTTTTCATTGTCTGAATGTAATATTCGTTTAGCATTTGAAGGTGGGGGTATAATAAATGTAAGTGATATTGGTAAGGTTTTGGATAAACCTACTATAGTTTTATATGTGGAAGAGAGCAATAAAAATACAGGACGTGGCAGAACTCAAGGTGATTTACTAGTAGAATTCCAGATAGTGTGTGATGCTAGTAAATACAAGAGAGTAAAATTAGATGCATATTCACAATTAATCCAAGTAATATGTGACTCAAATGAAAATGGAGGATTTTGGGTGAAAAGAGGGCTGCTCCCCCGATACACTTTAATTGGTGAAATCAGAGATGGATCAATTTTTGGGGAAGATTTCACTAATAGATTACTATTAAGATCAGTGATTGTTAATTTCTCAGTAATAGGAGAACTCCATGTCGCTAGATGTGGGTAAGAAATACACTATTGGATCTGGTCTCGTACAAATCCATGATTTGTATGTAGGCCAGGTATCTGATGCATATGTTGAAGGAATGGTTGCTAAAGCTGAACACATGACGAATACGGGAATTGAGTTTACTCGTGATGCTATTCAGCCTATTAGTACATCATTTAACATTGGTTTTGCTTTTCAAGAGATTAGTCCTAGGAATGTAAACTATCTTTTGGGAATGCCGGGATTTAGGTCTATTCCTGCTGATAGAAAACTATCTAACAATCCTATTGATCCATTTGTTTTTGGAAATTATGGGATGCTTACAACGGAGTATGCTGCTTGTGGTACTACTCCTGAAGGTATGCCTGCGTGGACACCATTAGCATATGAAATGTTTCATGCTGATACTGCTGCTCCTTTGCCCCCAAAAACTATTCATGCAACTAATCAAACTACTCCTGCTGCGATTACTGGATATTGGGGATTTTGTTCTACAATTGCTAAAGCTGGAGTTGTTCATCCTTCTGCTCCATCTAATATGGTTATTGTTCCAATTTATACGGTATTACCTGGTACTGATGTGTATGTTGTTCGTATTTATCTTGATCCTACGCATGTTATTGGCGATGTAGTTCAAACTTACCGTTTTGTTTATACTTATAATCCAACTTACCGTTGTTATATCGGCACACTTCCTGCTGCTGATGCACTTTGTAAAATTACGGGTGGTATTCTTACTTCTCAGGCATTGATAAATGCTGATATTTTAGCAGGGTACGTTGATATTAGCTATGATACTGCCCTAGCGCTCTCCCCCGGACTTCCTACTATTCCACTTTCAGTAAGGACATTTGGTGGTGGTGTAACAGTAGTTGCTGCGTGGCTTACAGATTTTGAATATGACTCAGAATATCGCGGGCATAGTCAGATTAAACGTGTTCCAACAAGTATCGTTATTTATGAAAATGAAGTTGTTGAAGTTCAATACTACTATAACGCGGGGGATGCTGTAGAAGCACCTTTGGCTGTTATAGATGGCCGCAATCCAATTGTTCCTATGAAGATTATTCACCCATTCCCAGATAATAAATCTCAAATGATCTTGTGGATTCCACGAGTACAAATTAGGAGCAACTTTAGAATTGCTCTTAATGAAAGGGATTGGATGAATCTTCCATTTGTTGGTCAAGCTGTTGATGCTAGCGACTTGTATCCTAACTATCCATTTGGTTCTGTTACATTTTCAGGGCCAATTGCGCATAGTATTTGTGATACTGGTAACGTTCCTTATGGAACTGGTCTTGCTGGCTACACTCCATTACTTGATGATCAAACTACTTGGGCTTAAAGTAGAAAAGGGTGCGACGCCTTTGTTTAAGGAGAGAAGGAAATGGGAAACAGAGTTACAGGAACTATTACACCAGATGGTGAGAATACTAGCTATGTAAAGGAACCTGAAGGAACTGTGCATAGCAAGTTCAAGAATTTGGGGGAAGTGGAGAGGGAAGCAATTTTTGGAGAGGGTAAAGAAGTAGTGTTCAATGAAAGTGTGTGGAATGGCTCTAAGAAGATAGTTGTTCCTAAATGGAGTATGTATGAGATGGAACAATTAGGTGGGGCTATTGCTATGATTGTAGCTGAATTATACCCACACGATATCTTGTTTTTAGCTCAGATAGACACTTCTAGAGTAGCCACAGCAGCCTCAAAAATATATGATCTTATCTATAACAGAGTTCTTCCTCAAGTGAAAGAAGTTGTAAGAGTTACTTTTAGAATGGATGAGGAAGTGTTCTCACAATTTTATAGGTCTCTACGGCCATATGACTTCATTGAGATTTTCGTAACTATTGTAGAACAAGAAATTAATAATGATGTGGTATTGGCACTACAAAAAAAAGTGTTGAGGCTGTTGGGCGAGAAGTTTCATTTGGAGAACGTATCTCCAATTTCCTGCGATACTATGGATGCGGGCTTGAGTATGCTACAAAAAAGTTAACATTTCACCAATATCTGATACTCTCTAGGTATGCAGATATTGAAAGGCAGAGAGAAAGGATTATTTATTCTCTGCCTCATTTGGATAAGGATGGTCATGCAAGTGCTTTAAGGCAATTAAATCAATTGGATGAGGAAGCTGGTTATGTGAATATCCAGTATGTAGAAGTGAGTGAAGAAGAGTTGAAACGGAGAACTTATAAAGAAGCTCAAGAGTGTTTGAGTTTCTTTAGAGGAGGTTAAGAAGTATGGCTGAAACTCCTGGTGGACACGTAGCTTCTGCATCTATTTCTGTAACTGGCATACCTGCGGGTTTGGAAGCAACAACAGCACAGGTAGTAAAACTTATAGCAGTTTTAAAAGAAGCACAAGTTTTAATGCGTACTAGTGGCGCTGGTGTTGCTGGTAGTGCATTAGGTGGATTAGGAGTTTCAGCAGCTTCTTTAGGTGCAGTTAGAGGAGGTTTACAACAATTTGGTGCTGGTGGTGGAGATGTTGCAGCTTTATTAGGTGGAGCTATTGGTAGAACTCCACACCAAATTTATGGCTTTGTGTTTGGTTCACAAGTTCCTAGTGCAACTAAATTAACACATCCTGGTATTCCTGGTGGTATCACATCTGAGCAAATATCAGAGATGTATACTTATTTAGGGCCACAAGGATTTACTAAAGCTGGTCTTTCACCTTATGTAGATGCTATTGCATTAAGTGGTAAAAGTCCAACAGCCGCTAGAGTTTTGGGAGAAATTAGAACACAAAAGGAAGGAGTACCAACACATTCAGTTTTTAATCCATCTGCTCGTTTTGGTTGGAGCGGAAGTGAAGTAACATCTGGTGGTATGCCAATAACACCATTTATGCCTGCATTAACAGCATGGCCTGGTTATGATATAGGTGGTGGTCATGGTGCAGCTAGATTACAAGTAGGACGGGAACAAATTCCTTTGTATGCTTCTGGTTCTACTAGAGATGTTGCAGGTAGGTTTACTAGTGTTGGTTCACAATTTCGCGAAGCTGCAATGCCTTATATTGTTTCCACACAAGAAAGAATAGGTGGTGCAGCTTCTACTTTACAATCAAGTTTAGATTATCGTTCACAAGCTCTTTTAGATCAAGCATTAAATCGAGGATATAAATATGTAGCACAAAACGAAAGGGCGGGAGCTTTATTTTCTGCTGAATCAGAAAGAGCTGCCGCTAGAGCAAGACAATTTCAAGAAAGAGGTTGGTTACAAGAATCTAGAACAGCTTATCAAGAAGCAAGAGTGCAAGCAGGTTTATATACTGATGCTCCTCAAACTGTTTCTACTGCACAATTAGAAAGTCAGTTAGAAAGAACTTTCCGTGGCAGAATGGGAATGACCGCTCCTACTGGTACTAGTGCATTAACTGGTATGTGGATGATGCAGCAACCAAGTTGGGGTAAAAGGATTGTTGGCGGTAGTTTACCAAAAGCAATGACTTTTGGGGAGATGGAGAAATATTTACCAGATAAAATGTTAGATATTATGAAATCTGGTACAATGACTGCTGGACAGGGAGCTATAGCAAAGTATTCTGCTGGACTTGGACAAAATTGGGAGAGAATGGGCCTACCAACTGATTCTTTAAAAGGTGCTACAGCTGAAGCAATGAAGTTGAATGAGCAAATGAGCCGTATGAATAATATTATGGCTCGTACTGCTGTAGCATTCACAGTATTCTATACTATTCAGAATCAAATTAAGGGGACTATTACTCTTGCAAGAGAACTTGAATCTTCTCTTGCATTAATTGCTGGTATTACAGGGGGAGTTTATCCTGGTCAAGCATCTAAAGCATCGCGTTACGGTATGCAGCAGGATATTTTTAGGATTGGGAAGCAATATGGTATTCAACCATTGCAACTATCCCAATCAATGAATACTGCTTTTCAAGCAGCAGATTTAACCACTAGGGAAGCAATTAATATTGCAGAACTTTCTGCAGAGATTGGTCGCGGTGCTGGTATGCCAGACACTACACCAATTATGAATATTTTGATGGGGGCTAAAAACGCATATGGTTTAAATCCAGCAGAAATGAAAGAATTTGCTGAACAACTTGCACGAAGTAGAGCAGAAGGTGTAATAGAATTTGGAAATATTGAATCTGGCGCAGGTAAAGTATTTCAAACATCTCGTTTAGCAGGATTTACTGGAATTGGTGGACTTTCACAAGTTATGGCGTTAGTTGCAGCTTCAACCAAAGAAGCTGGTGAAGCACAAAATAACATGACTATGCTTGCTAGGGTATTTACTGATATATCTGACCCTAGAACGCAAGCACGTTTAGCAAAGCAAGGCATTAATTATGATCGTGAAGATCCACTTTCAACATTAATGCAAATAACTCGTTATGGTGGTTCCAAGGAATCAGCACAAGAATTTATTAGCACTAGTGGTGTGTTTACGCGAGAACTTTCTCGTCGCGGTCTTTCTACACTTGCATCTGAATATGATTATTGGCAACCAAGAATTACAGGACAAGATACTGCTGCTGATTTTAAATATCTTGAATCAACAGTTGCAGCTACAATGGATACTTCTACTGCTAAAATGGAAAAACTATCAGTAGCATTAAAGGGTATTCAAGCATTAGTTGGCCGTGATCTTGTAACTGCTGTAACTGCATTTTATGATTCAGTTATACCTCTAGCTGGTTTATTAGATAAAATGGCCGGTAAAACTACAGGTGGAATTATAACAGGCGGTATTGCAAGAGGATTAGCAGAAACAGGAACGGGTTTACTTGCTATTAATATGGCTAGTATGGCTGCATCTGCATTATTAGGTGTAGGTGGAGTTGGAAGAGAAAAGGGCGGATTTGCTTTGTCTATGGGTGATGCTTTTAGAAGTCTTACTTATAAAATGGGATTTGGTGGTGGTATAGCAGGAGAAGCAGCTTTATTGACAGAACAACAAGTATTCAATACAAAAATACTTGAAGGTAAAACAAGAAATCAAGCTATGGCTGCTTCTACACTTAGAGGAGGAATGTCTACTTCTGCAATGATTGGTGGCACTTTAATGTGGGGAACTGCTGCTACTATGATAGGCTCTGCACTGTATAACACATATCAGGATGTTCAAGCACAAAAGATTGTAGAGAAACAAAGGGACTATGAAGATTCATTAGCAGCTATAAGAGGTACTACTGAAGAATTTGCACCGTTGTCTGGGATAATGGAAGCTGGAAAAACTGGTGCTGCTGAACCAAAGACTGCTGTGTCACAAATGATTTCTGAAGTTAAGAATCTTTCTACCAGCACTGTTCCAGAATTAGCTTCTGTTATTCGTAGTAATTATGGTAATATAGAGAATTTTACTGATTCTCTTATTACTAAGAATGGGGAATTAAAAAAATCTTATACTGATATTACAACTGAGATTAAGAATCTCAGTGAAGAAGCTGCTAAACAAAGATTGGCTGAGTTGCATGAGAAAACTCTAGCTTTGCAAAAAGAATTGGATGCTCAAGGATTTAGTTTTCTCTCATTACTCAAGACTAGTTGGCTTGATTATGCAGCTCAGGGTGATCCAAGATTTAGAGAATTAATGGGTGGAGATCCAAACAAAACTTTCAAAGAAACATATGTTGAAAAGCAAGAAGGAAAGATAAAGGAACTTTGGGGATCTTATAGTGCAGAAGAAAAACGTATTCTAGCTTTATTTGAAAAGCCGCCGGAGAAAACATTAGAAGAAGTTGAAACAGAGCTTAACACGAAACGTCTTGAGCAAGCACAAACTTTAATGGATAGTCTTAAAGTTGACTTGCAAGAAATTGAGATTAAAACAAAGATGGATGGTCAATTAAGTGATTTAACTGAAGAACAGGTAAAACTAAAGATTGAAGAACAGAAGAGACAGAAAGTAATTGACTCATACATACAGCTTCAAGTTCTAGATATTGACGCAACTACTGATCTCGTTGATATTATAATGAATCAGTATGAAGGTTATTCAGAACTTGTTGACGAAGCTACTGAATCAATGACTGATATTAATTCATCATTGGCGAAAGTAGCTGAAAGTACTGAAGCTGTAGATTATGCAATGAAAGTAATGAATCAAGCTGTAAAAGATTCTGCTCAAGCTGCTGAGTTTCGCATGTATGGTAGAGATCAAACCATGTTAGGTAGAATGGGCTACCTAGAAACTGGTGGAGCTTTGGCGGAAACATTAACAGGATTCTATTCTAATCCAGAAGTAGTAGGATTAGCAGGACAGCTTGTTCAACAACGTGTTCGTGAGATAACATATAAAGCTTCTATAATGAATGCTGGTTCTACCATAGCAAATGCAGCAGAACAGCGTAAACAAATTGAAAATGAAATACGCCAGTTAGAAATGGATTATGGCGGAAGAATTACAGATAGACAGAACCTTATTTCTCAAGGTGGTCTTTCCGCATTAGATGAACAAAAGAATTATGACGAGATTCGTTCTTTAAGTAGTGAACTTTCTACTTTAGTTACTGGAAAACGATTTGAACAAAGTAAAGTTGGTGATGCTGCTTCTTATACAGCAGTTCAATCAGTAATAGAATCATTTCTTCCCGCTTTAGGTGGGATTGCACAAGTTGGTGCTACGCTTAGAGAAACTAAGTTTGATCCTAAGAATCGCGCTCAGTTAAGTTCTCTCATGTCTACGATGGGAGTTTCAGAACTTGCTCGTAGCCCACAAGAATTCTTTGGTTCTATCAAACAATTCTTTGATAGAGATTTTAATAAACTTCCTGAGGCAACTCAAAAATTAGCACAGCCGTTATATGATTTAGCCCAGGAAGTTGATAGTAAGAAAATGACAACGTGGACAGAGTTCTTTGAGAACTTTGATGCGTTGTCAGGATTAATTTCTCAGGTTCTTGCTTCGATGGAAACATCGTGGCAGGATATTATTGAGGGGGATTTAAATGAGTCTCTAACTGAACTTTCTAATCAGTTCAGCATAATGAATGAGAAAGCAACATCGGATATTAACCCTGCGCTAGATTCTGTTACTAGTGCATTGAATCAATTAACAACAGATATTCTATCTCTAGGTGCAACACTTAGAGGACAAACTTTACCAGCATTTGCACAAAATCAACCAGGAACAATCAGTGCATCTCCACAATCAATGTTGATAGGGCCACAACAACAAGATATTGATTTAGGTACTATTGCAGTAACTCCTGGTTCATCTTGGGAAAGTTTAGTCCGTGCAGCACAAGATTCTGGGTTACTAAACTATAGCACTATTTATGCACAAGCTAAAGCAAATGAAGGTGGACGAGATGAAAAACTTTGTGTAGCTTATCAAGCACAACGAGCGCGTGCAATGGGAATTCCTGTTCCTATGAGTGTGAATAACACGGAGGAATTAAACAATTATTTAGTTGATGAATTGAAGTCTGGTTTAGTTCAGGATATATCCAAACTACAATATGGGGATTATGTATTTAGTCACAAACCTACTCTTAAAAATAGTCCTGCTGGCCATGCTAGTATGTTTTCTGGGTTAACTGAATCTGGTAACTTACAAGTGTTTGATCAGAATAATGGTGGGTTATCAACTATAAAAGCAAAAGATTTTAGGTATGCACTTCGTCCAGATGCGTCTATGGTTTCACCTTCTGTAGATGCAAATACTGGTGCTACAGATGCTAATACTGCTGCATTGAATTCTTTAACTGGGGCCATTAGCAATCTCTTAGGTAAGAGTGGCTTGCCAGTTAATTCTGGGATAGCAGCAGTTTCTAATTCTAAAGCTAGTTACAGCATAGCAGGTAAGTATACTAAAACTGGTGGTGGTCAGTATCTAAGAAGTGGCAGGGGATCACAAATAGGTAGAATGATTTGGGATAGGCCAAGTACAGGGGTTACTCCTAATTCTTCCGGTACTGGTGGATTTGTATATGAAAAAGTTTTATTTGTACCTGATGAATATGAGGAATGCGGGGCAGGTGGTTGAGGTAACGCTGAGAGAAAGTTAGTCTCTCCAGCGCATTATGAGAATACAGGTGAATTTCAAACATTTGCTTCTATGGAAGAAGCTACAAATGCTTCTGGTACATGGGAATTTAGAAATAGGGAAAGTGGTAGTTCTGAATATGGTTGGGGATTTCCTGGCGTAGATACAAGTGGTAAAGACGCTCCAAAAGATGATTATCAAACTGGTGGTATCTATGATAATCTTCAATATGACACTGGACAAGAAGATCAGCCTAAAGAGAAGAAACAGAAAGATCGTGTATTTACTGCAATGCAGAATGCTGTACTTGGCGCGGTAAGTGCATTCACACAAAGTATTATTAGTGGTGATATAGACTCTGCAATTACTGCTGCATTTACATCATTAACATATGGCATAGCTGATGCTGTAACACAAATGGTTACTGAATCTGCTGGCGGTGGTTTTGGAGCAAATATTTTAGGTATGCTTGCTGGTGGTGGGGTTGGTTTCTTATTGTCTAAGTTGTTTGGATTACAGGGCAGTAAAAAAATAGAACAAGATGAACCTATATTAGCAGAAATTACGAACTGGCCAGAATTCTTTAAATCCTATGCTCTGCCATCTAGTGCATATTTTCAACCAACTGGCATTAATCCTACTGGTACAGTTATTCAGCATAACCATAATAATATAAATGTTGCATCTGGGCCTAAGACAGCTTCCTTGGTGCAAACAGCTTTGACTGAAGCTGCTTATTTAAAACAATTACAGAGAGGTCTTGGTTAAAATGGCTTTTAGTAAACCAATACGAGTTTTCTTTGGTCAGTTTATAGTGCCAGCAGGTAACACATATGCGGAAAGATCATCCCTAGGTGTTGATGATCAAGTGTATCATAGATTCTTAACTGGTAAAATACATGACAACACACCAGGAATTGAATCTTATGTTCATACACGTATACCTGCTGGAACAAATGGATTGATTTCAAATTGGGATGAGTATTTAGATTTAACTACTGCTAGTTTATCAGAAACTAGTGGGAATGAATTAACTTTGTACAGGGATCTATCTGGGACAGAAGATGAGATAGCCTGGGTTAACGAAACTGATGCAACTTTTTTACCTAAGAACAAGTTAGCTATTCATAGTAATTTAAATGACTGGTTTAAAAAAACCCACAGATTAACCTATCCTTATCCATCTTTATTGGAACCAGTACCAAAAATTACTTATGTAGATCAAGGTGGTACTCCAACTAATGTTTTTTCAGTTTGGATTTATGTAACCGGAGGCGGTGGTGACAGTTCAGCAGTTCAAATGCAAGTTAACAAGTATGCAGCAGATGATACATTAACTTTTTTAATAGATGCTAAAGATACTATTACAATAGGGGACGCAGAATTAGTGGCACAGACTATTACAGGCGAGAAACTTTGGTCTGACTTTCCTTTAGAGAGAATTCAGGCGTATGATTTAGCTGCTGGTGGTGATGCTCATATTGTTGTAACAGCACATGGAGGAGTTTGGAAAGTAGCTATAGATAATTATTTTGCTAGAGCTTATACAGCAGATCTTGTAACACTCCCGTGTTTAAATGATGCTATGGCAAGAGTAGCATTTGATTATGATAAGCGGCATAGAATTGATCCTACAAACAATGTTTTTTCACAACGGTGGTTAGTGTTAAATTCTGAAACTATGAAGTATTATATAGGGACTCTATATAGTATAAGCGATGCATTTTTAGTCGGAACTGGTAAACGAAGTGCTAACGATGCTCAAGTAGTTTTACAGATATTAGAAGAAGGATCGTTCTTGGACACGGCTTGGACTGATCCTAATACTGCTGTTAATCTCATGAAGTATGTAAGGGTACTATAATGCAACCAGCAGATATACTCCACATGAGTACGGAAGGAACTTTGTGTGAGACAAAGTTGCAGATTCGTACACCTTTCGCTGTAACTACTGGTGGTTGGAATACGTTTAATGTAGCTAATGACTGGAGTATCAATTTTTCTAATGAGTCTTTAGCATCTGAAGCTACATTTACGCTAAAGTTTTCTGAGAATGGGGATAATCCAACATTGTTGGCGTCTAAAATAAAACAGTATTCAGAATTGATATTCAATGTAACACATAAGGGTTCTACATATGCGGTATCTAAACAGAAATTCTATGGTAGTATAGAAAAGATAACTGAACATGGCGGTGAAGCACTAGTTCTTAGTTGCTATGATCCTATTTATTTTTGGAGCAAGTGCCATGTGAACTTTGGAACTATGGAAGCTCATAATATAAAACTTTCATCTGACCATCTTGACCCTAATCATAATCCTACATACGACCCGCCAAATGATCCAACTAATTGTATCTCGTTATTTCCTGTAACAGAAAATGACGAAACTCGTTGGGTTATTCCTAGTGAAATTGATGGTAATTCTATGTATGGGGATGCTTATGTAGGGACTATTTCTGATGATGTTTATAATGGTGCTTGGGATGGGCATAATTTTAAAGCTGGTTCAAATAGGCGTACTTGGAAAATTATGGGGAGAGTGTATGATTCGCAATTAGATTTAACAGCATATGGTATTGAAACAGAATATCCTGAACCAGTTCCAAATGATTTTTATCATATGGGTTCTGATGTAGTTGATTACATTGAATTTATCGGGTACACTCCTGTTGGTTCAATTTTTGTAGAGTTTATTGTGTTGTATGAAGAGGGCACTAATCAGATTGAAGATATTGTAATGCACGCTCTTAATCCAGAAATTACTGGTACCATTACTGCTATGGGAACAGCTACAACTTTAACTTCAACTCTTTCTGATTTCATTAGGGATGCAGTTTTAGTTGGTTCACAAATTTATAACAGTGGCACTATGGAAACTGTGGATGTTGTAGAAGTGGTTGATAGAAATAACCTTGTTACTACTCCTATAACTGGTATTTACACTACTGATGATACATTTATTATAACAAATGGAATGGAAACAACTCCTAGATGGAGGGATACGATACACTATGAAACTACTGGCGGATACTGGGGTGGTCAAACTATATTTCCATCATACATTACAGTAAATCAGTTTACTTGGAATGCTGAGGATGGCTCTCTTCTAGATATGGTGGAGCAATTATTTAATGAAAATGCTCCACCTAACTACAAGATATGGTTTGACCATGAAATTGGTAAATTACGCATGCAGTATGTAGAACAAACTCCATTCGATTCTACTACTCCATATTACGATGATGCATATGGAAAGTTTATTGCTCCACCTGATCCTGATGCTAGTGATGCTGGCACAAATGATTTTCACACGGTGTATAGAGCATCTGAAGTACATATGCCACAAGAAGATTATGGTTTTGCTACAAGAGTTATAGTGGAAGGTGTGAATAAATTTCCAAAGAATTTAGTTCATATATCCACACAATTTGTTACAACTCCTCCAGGTTTAGATGCTTTAAATTTACCTGCTGGTTGGAACAATTGTACAGAAACGGCTCCTGTTGAATGTGATATGAATAAATGGGAGTGCAGAGCAACTATTGATGGCCCTGTATTAACTTACGCACAAGTTTATGCAGCTCCTGGTGCTATGGGTAATTTATTAGATTTAGATGCATCTACTGGAATTTATTGGATGTACCCTATACATGAAGCAACACTAAAAGGTTTTATACCATTTATTGTTGCAGTTTTAGATGAAGTAACTCCAGTAGGAAAAATTGTTTTCAATGCTGCCCAAAGTTTACGTGAATTTAAGTGGGGACTTCGTATTGAATGTTGTGATGTTGATGGAGTTAGAGATGATGGAATGGGGCAACTATACATTAATAAAGATGCTGATTGGCAATTAATGCACGCTGATTTTTACAATAGAAAGGTTGAATCTTGGGAAGAAGTTGTAATTGATTCTGATTTCTTAACTAAGGAGTGTAAATATATTTTATTTAGTATGAGTCCTGTAAAATTAGTAGACCGTAATTGGGGTGGAGTAGGTGCAGCAGATATTAGAATATTTAAACGCGAGATTGTAACAGGTGAAGCTCGTATTGCAGACTTTGGTAGGAAAACATATGGGGTTTGTGATAATGCTGTACCTGAAAATACCACAGTGCATGATGCAGTAGCAGATTTTGTTACTGATGGCGTAGCTGCTGGTGATGAATTGAGGAATATAACGCAGGATTTTGTTACTACAGTGGACTCTGTAACAAATCTAAATGAGCTTGAGGCTATAGTAGTAGCTGGAAAGCAATGGAGTGATTTAGATGTATATGAGATACGCGATGCTGCTAAAGCTACAGGTAAATGGGACTATCAGTTAAGTACAGGAATTGATGATTCTGTAGCTCGTGTTAATTTGCCTATTCTTTATCAACAAGTAGTAGGCGGCAGTATTTCTGATTGGGGAACTCCTGCTGGTTTTATATCTACAGGTCACAGGGATTACTACTATCAAGATCATAGTTTATCTAATTCTAATGCATGCAGAAGGCTAGCTTCAAAAATTCTATTTGAAACTGTGAGAGAATTCTTACATGGTGGGGTTAAAATAAAGTGGCACAATGATTTACAGTTATATAGGACTGTTCAAATTGAGGATAAAAGAACAGGACTGAGTAAGAAAGCTCTTGTTGAAAATTTAACATTGACACAACAAGGCATGTCGGTAGACTTATCTCATACATCCTCGTGTACATTTACCGGAGAAACTCTAGAGGCGGTTCCAGATGTATAGGAATAATCCTTTATGGAAACAAACTATAGATCCACGTAAACTTCGTAAGTTTAGTCAAGCGTGGCTGGTTAAATATCAAATTTTAAAAGAATTGAATAAACTTGGTAGTGGTAAAACTACTAGTGTGTCAGTAGGTAGTGTAGCATCCACTTCATCGGATAATGCATTATCTGAAACACTTTGGTCTCCATTTGATGATGCTATTGCTAATGGCAATCTTGGTTGGTTGGAAGGATATGCTATTCCTATTAATGTTGTAATGGGTGGTGGTAAAGCAGTAGCTACAAGTTCGTTTTACTTTGATGTATCTACAGCTAAACTTCAAGTAGGAAAAGCTGCTGCACTAGTTGGTTCTATAGGTCTTTGTACTTCAGCAGCAGGTGAAATTATTCTTACTGCACCAGCAGCTTTAGCTGCTGCACATACATATACTTGGCCTGATACTTTACCAGCAGCTGATGCAGGGTATTTTTTATCTGGCACTATGGCTGGTGGTTTAAGTTGGGTTCTAGGAAGTTCCACTTGTTTATGGAAAGTTTCAGGTGGCGCTTTGAAACCTACTGTTGATGGAACTCCTGTTACTTTAAAAGCTAGTGAAACACTAGGTTTATCAGAAGCAGCAGCATCTACTCAAAAAGTTTTCTTTAGTCAAACTGGGGATGCAAATTATAGATGTGCAATTGATTGTGCTGGAAAAATAACTTGGGGTGATGGAGCCAATCCGGTAGATGCTACTCTAGAAAGAATTGATGCTACTACTTTGGGAACTAACTGTAAATTACAAGTCACTAGAGATGCTGCCAATAAGAATATAATTACTGGTTCTGTTGTAGGAGATGCTACACCAAGAATTATGATTGAAGTAAACTCCACAATGTATCTGGGTGGAGATGGTGCTGGTGGATATGATGGTTGTATTAGTTGTGCTTCTGATATATTAGATTTAGAAGCAGATACAATAAATATTGATGGATTGACTGTTCTTGAAGCATCTACAACTGACAAGGCTCTGAGTTTTGATGCTGGTAGCACTTACAATAGATTGGAAATCTTGGGAACTGGTTCAATGTTTTGGGGTGCTGGTTCTACGGATGTTGATGTCAATCTATATAGGGGTGCTGCAAACAAACTATACTTAGCAAATGGTGATACACTAAGGTTTCTTTCTGGAATAGTAGAATTGTCTGGTATATCTGGTGTAGTTTCCCCAATTGCTGGTGTGATGCAGGTGTACTACAACACAGATAGACTTTATGCAATAGAACCTTCCGGAGAAATACATGATTTAACTGTAGCTGAAAGACAGAATTTTCAAATAGCTGTTGGAAATAGGGAAGCAGGTACTACAGATGTTTTAGTTTCAGTTGATACCGAAGCAGCTAATGGAGCGCCCGGGCATGGAATAGTTATAAGACAAGTTGTTGATTGGGATTTTATTAATCGGCATGTTGAAACTGATTACACAGCCATTACATTTCCAGTAGTGTACATTGTAGGCCCAGGTTGGGTTTCAGCTGGTAATTTAGCTATGTTTAAATCTTTTAAAAAGACTGGTAAAACAGCTAGACTTAGAGTTAGAGCAAAAAGAGATGCATATGTTGGTATACCTGTTCCGATTAAATCCTTTAATTTAGTAGTTTGTGATGAAGGAACAGCGGTTAATGTTCAAACACAATTATGCACACTAACAACATCTTGGGTAGATTATACATTAATAGCAGATTTATCAAGTTTAGGTGATCAACTTCAATGGGGAATTGAGGTTATACCACAATCAACAAATACGGCAATCGCAGAATCAACATTTAAGTTTTATATTGATGATATAGAACTTGCACAGTGGGCACTATAAGGGGGTATTCAAAATGTGTTTTCTAATGTTCAAAAAGAAAAATTCTGGTAGAGATTGGTCTACTAGACCATGCCAAATTGAAACAACTGAATTAGCTGCTGTTCCTGAGCCTATTGGTGGTTGGCCTAAGAACAGTACAGTATATTTCTATGTGGATGATGTTAATTGTTATGGATCATCGTCTGAAGAGAAACTACTACTATGGGCTACTACAAATGTAAAGAGCACTATAGCAGAGATCATCTCATATATGAAAGATAGAGGATTGAAATTAGAGCAGAGTTATATAGGTAATGGGGTTCAAGTTAATATTAAGTTTTACTACCAACCTTTCACTAAAGCTATAGCTAATATAGAATCTCTCTCGAAAGGTTATGAAAGTTTAAAAGGTTGTGACAGTGACTTTATTGTGAATTCTAAAAAAATTAGCGGGTTAGTACCAGGGCAAGGCACTAATTATAATGGGCTAGTGCAAGCTCAAGAAATCAATAGAGTTATGAAAAGTGCTGATTGTTGGATTAATTTGTACACGTTACAATTAGCACTACAAGCAAGTGAAGCTGCGGCTCTTCAAATCTTTAAAAGATTGTTTTGGCATGAAGCAGGCCATTGGGCTTGTGGACTCCGAGACGATGTGAAAGGCAAGAGACCAGGGATAATGGTGTATTCGTATTTATCCCTTCCTCCTAGTAAAAGTGAAGAATTAACTATTGATTGGTTATACAATTAAATCGGAGAAAACTATGTTGCTTTTCACAATTATTGCTCTTCTTCAAACAGAAGTTATGAAAACTCCAGATTGGAGCGCGTTAGCTGATAAGGGCATTTGGGGAGCATTAGTAGGAGTTTTAGCGGCAAGTTTAGTAGGTTGGAGTGTGTTTTATCTCGCTAATAAAAATGCGTATAAAACTCTTAGTGATGAGCTAAGTCGCTCCAGTATTAGAACTGATTCACTATTAAGTACAGTGCGGCATAATAGTGAAATAATGATTCAAATTATTACTGACCATACTGCTGCTATGACTAAACTTAGTTCAGCAGTAGATAATGTAGCGCGCGTTGTGGATGAGTGCCCTAAGAAAAACAGTGAAAAGAAGTGAGTGTAAAAATGAGTATTGCTACAATAGTGGGAGCTGGCCCTAATGGGGAGCCTTTCTGGAAAGATGTTTCAACCGAAACTACTGTAATGTGCTGCAATGCAGGCATTTTCGGCGCTGAAAAATTTGGTTGGAACGCTTCATGGTGGGTTATGGATTATAGGATATTCAATTTTGGGTGGGCTGTTGACATCCTAAAATCTAAGAAATACCCATTATGGGGAACTCCTGCTATCGTAGATAAACTTAAACCTCTTGGATTGAAAGTTGACCACCTGTTTATAAATAAACCAGCTATGAATGTAAATAGCTTTCAACCAATTAAAGGGGTTTATCGAGGCGGTGGTACTATTGTTGGATGTCCATTGCACAAATGTTACTGGGAAGGAGTTGACCCAATCCTAGTAGGTGTGGATATGAATGGCAATTCTAACTTAACTGGGACTAGGTATCCACCAGGACATTGGAACTCCCAGAGATTAAAGTTAGAATTATTTATACAGAAATATTTACCACAAACTGTTAGTTTATCTCCAACAAGTCTTAGATTAGGGATATCAGTCCCTATAGTTATTCCTAATCTTTCTAAACACGACTTAGTATGTGTACCAGTAAACCCAGTTAACAGGAGAAAGTAGTGAATAGCGTTATTGTACTAGCAATTACTAATCCCGCTTCTTGGGATGATGCTTTTCACAATGGAAGGGCTGAAGTAAAGAAGAAGTTTCACACCACACAAAATGCATGTGCTGCTGTTGCATCTAGGTACATGCAGATATCTGGATTAATAGATAAGTATTACTTATCTACAACCGGGCTACACGATGCATTGTGTAAATTGAAGTGGAAGAGTGGTAACAAGAAATTTATTAAAATAACTGACTATAGGAAATTAATACAAGGAGATGTGGCTTTTGCTAAAGATTGGAATAAATATTTAGATCCAAAAACCGGAGAGTGGAAGAAAGTTGGGAGTGATCATGTATTCATAATTTATAAACATGAAGAAGGTTCTTCTTATGCTATGGTTCTAGACAACTATGAGACTGGGCCTCATACTAGAAATTTACTGGAAGGAGATAAGACACCATTCGATTTCGCATTGAGGTATGTTGAAGAAGAAATTAGTGAAGCGGAACTAGGAACAATATCGAAGCAATTGGTATTAGGAGCATTCAAGGTTTTTTATTCCAAGCAAGTCTGGGATAAATTACCTCAAGGAACTAGGAAGTTAATCAACGGCTTGCGTTCTGAGAGAATATTTAATTAGGGAGACTACAATGCCAATCGGGAAAGAAGCAATTAGCGAGAACGATTTTTATCGCGCATTCCGTATGAAAGTACGCGACCCACTTCTAAAAAAGTTTGGTGTTAACAAGGACGAGAAAGCTAAGGCTTTGGTAAGTGCTCTTGACAGTGAACTTCCAACACAAATTTATAGTTATGTTACAGTAGCTGAGAAGAGTGGTGCTACTGGACTTCAAAAGTTTTTTAGTGTACTAGGTCACTTTAGTGACTGGATGAACAGTAAAGGGTTGGGGGAGTTTACTCCATATCTTTTGCCTATCATTCAACACTCTGTGGTGATTATTTATAACAAGTACTTTGATACTTTCTGTGAAAAATATGGTTTGGAATCATTTCTAGAAGGCCTCTTTGGATTCTCGTTGGATAAAGAGAATTCAAAGACACCTTCAGTAACAGCAGCTACTTCTTCTGCTGCAATTGCAGATAGTAAGAAGTAATTAGCAATTAGCAATTCACATTCCTAGTTCCCAACCGTTTCTTATCTCCGGGCCTCTCCCCTACAATGTTGTAGGGGAGAGGTTTTCATTTTTAATCTAACAATTTTCTATCGTGCCATCTTTACACAATTCGTCAAACTCATCATCTTCATCTTCAAATACTCCTAGCTCTTCTCTACACTCTTGGCACAAATTATACTCCCAATCTTCTGGAAGTTTCTCCCCACAGTGTTCACAATACATTACTTCATCACCCATTGTTTTCTCCTAGATTAATTATCTCTTCCCATCCAGTTAAGTACATAAGATTAAGTGTGAACTTCCTCATACTATCTGTCATGATGAAACTAACAAATGGGTACTCAACGTGTGTTACGACTCCTTTCCATTCAAAACCAGCTCCATCTTTATAAGCAAAGAAAGCATGTTCTTTATTTACTGTTGGTAATACATCTTTAAACTTTTCTGATTCATCTGGAAACTCACATTCGTGTTCTTCAATCGAACTATCTACGCCATGTTTATCACTCATTGTTTTCCCCCACAATTGATGGAGTCCAGAATAACAAGTTTTGTATATTTAAAAAAGCAATACCTGTTGGTGTGTCTTTATTTCTGAAATCTTTACTTTCAATTTTTATTATCCCATATAAATTATTAACGTTGCAATCTAATACTGTTCCAGAAAAATATGTGATGCCAGGCATTTTAAAGACGTAAGATTGTCCTATTACTGGTAACATCGCTACTCCATCAAACATATTTTTCTCCTTATACCTTTAATTTTTCTATCAACTTTGACACTAGTTCAGTTGGGTTTAGATAATACCCATTAACAGACCAAGGAGGACTACCATAACTAATAGTTTTATATACACGCCATTTTTTCTTACCATTTTTTTCATACGCTACAACTAATCCTAGTCCCCTAGCATTAGCAATTTTTTCTAGTTTGTTATACTGTAGATCTGTTACGTCTGGAGTTCTATTTTCATTCTCTACCACCTTAACTTCTATACCAACAAATCTAGAATTTATGCACACTAGTAAATCTGGAATTCCAGTCCTAGAGAATTGACTAGGCGTATACTTTACTGCGAAACATCCTTGTGCAGTAAGAGCATTTTCCAGTTTTTTAACAATGTCACTTTCTTTCACTACACTCCTCCACGAATAATTTTACCATGTAGCTTACCTTCAAATTTATGCTTAAGAAAGAAGCAATTTAATTTTCCAATTTTAGTTTCATTAATTAATTTTCCAAAAACTTTCAAAGTTTCTCTTAAGCATTGCTCATCATTAGTTCTAATTTGGTAAGCATCACATAAATTCTTCCATCCTTTAAGCAGCTCTAAGGTTAAGCTACTGTATTTAAAATACATTACACATCCTTGTGGTGTTCCAATTTTATTGATGTTATCAACAACTTTTGATAGTGTGAAATCATAAATAAACTTTGATGGTACTTTACTTACTTGATATGCAATTTCCCACGTCGGATTTATAACTGGTTTAGCTATGATTTCTGAATCAGCATCTAGCCACAACATGCTATCTTTAAATTCTTCCATCACTTGTAAGATAGCTGTTGGTTTATAGTTGCAGTTAGCTAACCAGGAACCACGATCTTTGTAAGGTACTATAGTCATTGGTAGTTCAAGTTTTTCTGCTGATTTATATAATTTATCAGCAGAATTTCTATAAGCTGGTGTACACGCTGTTACGATTCGCATTTACACATCTCCTTAATCTTATCTCTAGGAACATCCCTCATATCAAACCAGTTTGTTTCACTAACAGAAAGTTCCACTTCCATTGGAAGTGGGAACACATCTTCCGGTGCTCTACGTTTTTCCATTATTGCTACAATCTGTGGAATGATACTTATCTCGCTCTTATGTATATACATCTGTATCTCATCATGGATTGTTGCAATTAAACGTGACTTCTTACCTCTCAAGAACTGCCCTACTTCTAACATTGCCATCTTTAAAAGATCAGCAGCAGTCCCTTGAATGGTGTAGTTCACTGACTCAGTGTAAATCTTTTGTGGCTTAGGTACACATCTTCTACCAAAGAAAGTCTTTACTACCCCTGTTTTATAAGTTGCACTTCTTACTTGATCGCACCATTTTTCAATTGTATTGAAAGTAGAGAAACAAATGTACTTTAATTTCTGTGCCCCGCCAATAGAGATACCATGCATATCTGAGATAGTCTTAGCGCCAGAACCATAGTAAATTTGGAATGAGCAAATCTTTACCATAGTTCTCATGTACTTAAAGTCAGGTGTACTTTTACTTTTGATAGCCCAATACTTCCAATCTAAATCCCATTTCTTTGATAATTCCTTATCTTTTGTATCTGGATTAAAAGTCTCTTGTAATTTATTGGAATTCTCTAATTCTTCTAGTTCATCCGAGTATAGTTTTGCAGCTAACCATGAGTGCATATCTACACCATCTAGAATCATCTGGATGAATTTCTTATCTTGAGAAATGTTTCCAATAATTCTTAACTCAAATGCAGAGTAGTCTACTTTGATGTAGATATAATCTTCAGGACAAATAAACCCTTTTCGTATAGATACAATCTGCTCATCAATCATACCATGTGTCCTAGAAAAACTGTCATTAGGTATGTTCTGCAAATTAATTTTTTCTGAACTGAACCTCCCAGTGGTAATAATCTGGTTATAGGAAGTGTGAATTGTGAAAGTTCCATCCTTATGATCAAATGAGTTATTCAATATGGGGCTAATGAAATTGTTAAGCAAGTGATCTAAGTGGGAGAATGTAATTATTTTTTGTACAACAGGATTGTCACTAAACTTAACTAGTATAGGTACTCCAGTCTTTGGTATCTTAGTTTTTTCAGTAAACTCTGTGGCTTTCAACCCCAAACAATTTTGTCCTGTTCCAAACACTACTTCAGCTAGTTGTTGTGAACTGTTTATATTGAAATCTTTTCCCCATAACTCTTTAAATTCCTTGTTTAATTTAGTAACTATTTCTGTAATTTTTGTTTGAAGTTCAGCAAAATAAAATTTATCTACTATCATTCCATTGTATTCAATTTCTGCTACAATTCTAGTGAGTTCTCGTTCCATCAAGTATATAGTTTGTATTTCTTTGGGCATAGTTTTAAACAAATCTAATAACTTAAAAAACAACATATAAGTGTGTTGAGCATCCTTACAAGCATAAGGAAAGATTATCTCGTCTGGTAGTAACCCATAGTCTCTTTCTTCAGCAGTTATTTTATTACTAGTAAACCACTCAGTTATCATAACATCCCACGGGTTACTATCTTGTAAATGTTTACTGGCCAATCTTTTAAGATCATGTGCTATAGAAGTTTGTTGACACTCTGACATTAACATAGTGTCATTAAAATTAGGTACTGTGAAGTCTATATCAAATGTTTGTTTAACTACACGTATATCGAACTTACCACCATGCATGATAATTCGTTTATCTGTTTTAGTAAATAAGTATTTTATAACTTCTATAGCTTGCGTGTCCAATTCTTCTGGTATTGGATTGAAGCAATAGTCAGAAAACCTATACCAATACACATTTCCTATAGCAGTTTTGTCCTTCCTACTACCAAATCCAATGGAAAACCCAAACACTTGTGCTGATCTCCCTAGTCCAGTTGTTTCAGTATCAAATGATACATATTCTGATGCACCATGTTTGAGTTCAT
>JBBACM010000001.1:0-77258 GCA_041657045.1 Minisyncoccota bacterium | reverse complement strand
TAAGAAAACTGACTTGCCGTCTTTAAGCGACTTTTTCATCTTCCTTAACATCTTCGCCATTTCTTCTGCAAAAGGCTTTGATTCGGAAAATACTTTCTGGGTCTTCTTCATTTTTAAGGCTGAAAAAGTCTCAAGAGCACTTGTCAGCTCGGAAATATTCTTAACAGAACCTATTTTAGCTTTTACTTCTTTAAGATCCATAGCTATTCTTAATCTTCTTAATAATTTCTAGAAGCTTGCTCTTGCTGCCGTCGCTCATGTCTCCCGTTTCTTTAATTTCTTTTAAAATATCAGGACTTTCCAATTCAACACTTCTTAGAACATCTACCTCAAAATCCTTTATTTTCTCCATCGGAACCTCTTCTATATCGCTATTAACTCCGGTGAAAATAACGATAACTTCTTTTTCAATTGGGAGAGGAATCAAATCTGGCTGTCTTAAAAGTACCCTCATTCTTTTTCCTCTTTCAATGGTTTTTTTGGTTTGAGGATCAAGTTCTTCCGTAAACTCGGAGAATCTTTCCAATTCTTGGAACTGGGCCAAATCAAGCTTCAATCTTCCGGCAACTTTTTTGGTTGCTTTCATTTGAGCCGAAGAACCGACTCTCGATACTGAAGTTCCGATATTGATTGCTGGCTTCTGTTCTTTTCTAAATAAAGTTGAATCCAAGAATATCTGACCGTCAGTGATAGAAATCACATTGGTCGGAATATATCCGGAAATATCTCCGGCTTGAGTTTCAATAATGGGCAAAGCGGTTAAAGAACCTCCTCCCATTTCATCGCTCATCATAGCCGCTCTTTCAAGCAATCTTGAATGAAGATAGAAGACGTCTCCCGGATAGGCTTCTCTGCCTGGCGGACGCCTTAAAATCAAAGATATTTCTCTCCACGCCCAAGCTTGCCTGGTTAAATCGTCGTAAACAACCAAAGCATCCTGCTTGTTATCTCTAAAATATTCTCCGATTGTTGCTCCGGCGAAAGGAGCCAGATAAACAAAACTGGTTGGGTCGTCTGGAAAAGCACAAACCACAGTTGTGTACTCCATTGCTCCTTCTTTTTCTAAGGTGGCGATTAATCTCCTTACTTTGCTTTTTTTCTGTCCGCAAGCAACGTAAACACAGTAAGGCCTGTTCTTTTCAGTCTTTTGATTAATAATTGCATCTAGGGCAATGGCTGTTTTTCCAAGACCCCTATCTCCAATAATTAACTCTCTTTGTCCTCGGCCAATCGGAATTAAAGCATCAACCATTTTAATTCCCGTATGCAGAGGCTTAGTTATGGGCTTCCTTTCAATAACCGAAGGACCCTTTCTTTCCAAAGGAAGATATTCTTTAGCTTTAATTTCTCCCTTTCCATCAAGCGGCCTTCCTAAAGGATCGACAACACGACCTAAAAGACCCTCACCCACCGGCACGGAGAAAACCTTCTTGGTCCTTTTAACTGTCGTTCCCTGTTTAATATTTTTGTCGCTGCCCAAAATTACGGCACCGACTTCATACTCTTCTAGGTTTAAAACCAGTCCCATCACTCCAGCTTCTTCAAACTCTATCATCTCAAAATTCTCAACATTTCTAAGTCCAGATATTTTAACTACGCCATCTTTCACCTCGACAACTTCCCCCACCTCTTCCATTTCCGGAGAAACATCCAGTCCTTCCAATTGTTTTTTAAATTGTTCAATTATGTCCATATATTTTGTTTTTTAGCTTCAATAAAACATCTTTTAAAGAAGCTCTAACTAACACATCTTTTGTTTTTAAACGAAATCCCGCCAAAAGTGATTCGTCTAAAACATCGTCGACTTTTTCAATTCCTGGAACTATGCCTTTGATTTTTTCTTTAAACTCTTTTTTATCGTGTTCGCTAAACTCTTGAGCCAAAGAAAGCTCCGCTCTCTTCTCTTTTAAATAAATCCTTTCCAATTTTTTAAAAATAGAAACAATAATAACCTGTTTCTTCCCTAATGATTTTTTAAAGTTAACCAAAATACTCTCGACCTTATCGGGATTTTCTTCAAAAGCTAGATAAAGGGCGCGAGCCCAAGAAGAAATTTCTTTCTCTATCTTCATACCTTTAATTTACTTAAAAATTCGTTGGCAATTTTCTTCCCTTCCTTTTCGTCAATTTTTTCCTTTAAGAGTTTCTCCGTTAGAGCAAAAACATTTTCAATTGTTCTTTTTTTAACTTCTTCGCTTTCCTTTTCTTTAATCTCTTCCGCCTCTTTTCTGGCTTTAACCAAAAGTTGAGACTTTTCTTCTTCTGCTTTTTGCATTGATTCGGCGATTCTCTTTTTCGCCTCTGATTCAGCGGCGATTAAAACCTTCTTTTTCTCGTCTTCATTTTTTTCTTCCATCTTCTTTTTCATCTCTTCCATCCTAGAAAGACGCTCTTCCGCCTCAGCCGACTTATTTATCCCTTCTTCTATTTTATCTCTTCTTGTTTTTAATAGACTTAAAAAGGGTTTATAAACAAAAATTTTGAGCACGAAAAAAAGGATAGCGAAGTTGACTATCTGTCCTATTAATACTTTCCAGTCTATTTCTAAAGCACTCATTTTAGTTTAATTAGACAAATAATATAATCAAAGCTACTACCAAAGCATAAATAGCGATAGCTTCTGCGAAAGCGATAGCTAAAATCATTCCTGTCTGTACTTTCGAAGCCGCTTCGGGATTTCTTCCGATTGCTTCAGAACCTTTTGAACCGATCATACCGATAGCCAGTGAAGGGGCAACGGCTCCCAATGCGATAGCAAGAGCTGCTGCAATTTGTGTTAATGTTTCCATATATTTGTATTATTTAATTATCTTATTATTATCCGACCTTTTTTCCAAAAACGGAATTACTATTTTATATACGTTTACAATAGTTAGAACTATTCCCACTAAAATCGACGCTAACAATACCAAAGGAAACGTATTCAATTTTTTATCTATCCACAATCCCAGAAAAATGCAAATTACTATAGGAAGCGCTATCAGAAAACCTAATTCGCTACCCAAAGTGATAATCTGCCCTAAATTAATGTTCTTCTGCGGTTGTAAAGACATAAAAAACTGTTATTAATGATGAAAAAACTAATGCCTGAATAAATCCGACAAACAATTCAAGTCCTAAGAACGGTAACGGCGCTATGTATGGAACCATAAATGAAACTATCATTAAAAGAATCTCTCCGGCAAATAAATTTCCGAACAACCTAATGCCTAAGGAGGCCGTCTTAGTTACCTCTCCCATTACTTCTAATGCTCCTACAAAAAACATAATAGGACTTTCTAGTCTAACAAACTTTTTTAAATAATTAACTCCACCCAATTTTTTAATAGCGGAAAAATGAATAAAAACCATTGAAAAAATGGCTAAGGCTAAAGTGAAATGTAAATCTGAGCTGGGTGATCTTAAAAATTTAAAAACCCCCAAACCGGGGATTATTTCTATCAAATTATTAAGTAAAATAAAAATAAACAAAGTAGCTGACAAAGGAAAAATTTCTTCCGTTTTTTTTCTATTTCCCGTCATACTGTCGAAAATTCCGAATATGGTCTCTAAAATAAATTCAAAAAAATTCTGCACTTTATCGGGAACAATCTCTTTTTTTCTTAAAGCAAACGAAAACGCAATCATGATTAAAAATGCACAAACAATAGCCAATATGAAAGTATTGGTAAATTCTATTCCTAAAAAATTAAAAACTGGCTCCCCCGTAAGGGCTATATGTATGTTCATATCCAACAAGTCTCATTTTACTGGAAAAACCTCTTATGTCAAGAAAGTCTCCCTAACTCTTCTTTTACTATTCTCCTATCATCCCATGGTTCTTTTCTCCCGTCTTCCCAACAAATCCAGGGCTCGCATCCCTTTCCGGTTATAACAACAACGTCCCCTTCCTTGGCCGAAAACAGAGCTTTTCGTATAGCCTCCCTTCTATCTAAAATCTTAATCAATTTCTCCTTATTTTTTACTCCGACACTAACCTGATCAATAATATCTTCCGGCTTTTCATCGTAAGGGTCTTCGTTGGTAACTATAACTAAATCACCGTAGTTATTAGCCAATCCTCCTAAAACCGATCTTTTCCACTTATCTCTTCCCCCTCCGCAGGACCCTAAAACACAAATTAATTTTCCGTCTTTCGGTTTTACAAATTGATAAACTTTATCCAAAGCTTCTGGAACAAATGCATAATCAACAAAAACTTGAAAAGGTTTTTCTATTATTTTTTCCATTCTACCAGCTATCTGATTAACCTTAGCAATTCCTTTCTGACAAGTATTCAAATCAACCCCTTCGGAAATAGCAATGGAAATCGCAGCTAAAGCATTGTAAATATTAAAATCGCACAGAATCTTCAAATCAAAATTAATTCCTTCGACGGAAAATTTAGAACCATCAGAAGTAGCAACAATATTCTCCCCTCTAATATCTGATTTTTCGTTTTTAATCCCATAGGTAATTATTTTATTTGCAAAAAAAGACAAAAAGTAGTCCGAATGCTTATCATCAATATTAACAATGTGGGTTCCCTTAACATCATTAAAAAATTTCCCCTTAGCGTGTTTATAATTTTCAAATCCACCATGAGACTCAATGTGTTCTGGATTCAAATTAGTAATAACTGCTGTTTTAAAATCAATGAATTTGTGACGATTCTGAGCTACGCCTTCGGAGGTTGTTTCTACCAAAGCATAATCACATTTAGCTTTGACAGCATCACTCAAAAACTTATTAATCACAAACCTGCCAGGCATAGTCATTTTAAGCTTATTTTCTTCTTCCTTTTCTCCTACCTTAAAGACAATAGAGGTTAAAGCTGCCACCTTATAACCCGCTTCTTCTAAAATCTTGGCAGCAATATTTAAGGTCGTAGATTTACCGTTAGTACCTGTAATGCCTATAACCTTTATCTTTCTTGAAGGAAATCCGTAGAACAAGGCTGAAAAAAAAGCCATACCGAAATGATAAAAATTAATAGCACTTTTCGGAATCAATTTTCTAATTATTGTCTTCAAGCTCATCTCCCTAAATATTTTAACGCTTCTTTTAATCTATTTTCCGCTCCGACGATTTCTTCAGGAACCTGGGCAACAGCATCGGCCACGTCTTGCTTGTTAAATCCTAAAGAAACCAGGGCATCAAAAACATCGTCTTTGGTTATTTTCTTCTTCGGAGAAATCTTTTTAACTTCTTTTATCTTCCCCGTAATTTCTAAAAGTATCTTCTGTAATCTTTTCACCCCTACCCCCTTAACGTCTTCGGGTAGCTCTCCCTGCTCCAAAGAATCTTTTAACTTTTCCAAAGAACCAGCCACTGATAGTCCCATGGCTGTTTTGGGACCTACCCCCGAAACCCCTTTTAATATTTTAAACAATTCCAATCTTTCCGGAGTCAAAAAACCATATAATTCAAGTACTTTTTCTCCTAAAAATAGAAAGGTATAAACGTCTCTCTCGTCTCCAACCTTCAAATTTCTTAAGTCAGAAGGGGCTAAAAAGACCTCAAAGCCTATCCCGCTCTTATCAAGAATAGCTTTTTTGTCATCCTTATATATGATTTTACCGTAGATATGACTTATCATTGATTTCATTATACCAAACTTGCATATTTCTACAAATTAGTGTATATATAGTTATATGCCAGTTACAAAAACAACTAAAAGACGCCCTGCTCAAATTGAAAGACGCAGAGCTGTTAACACCAAAAGAATTTTGGAAATGAGAAAGCTTATCAAAGAAGCTAATACTTTATTGTCCTTAAATAATATTGAAGAAGTTGAAAAAATGCTTCCCAGGATATACAAAGCGATTGATAAAGCTGCTAAAAGAGGAGTTATTAAGAAAAATGCGGCCTCGAGAAGAAAATCGAGAATAATGAAAAAGGTAAACAAATTAAAGAAATAAAAAATCGGGTCTCCCCGGTTTTTTTATAATATATCCTGTATCTGCCACAAGCTATCAATCTTCTTCCAGGCACATCTTAATAATTCTTCGTTATTGGTATCTATGGCAATTCCCCGCTTTACCAGCTTAAAAGCACCTATGTCATTATCTCCGTCTCCCACAAAAATAATATCATTAATATTAACTCCTTCTTTATCAGCCAGCTCCCTCAACCTTAATTCCTTGTATTCCCTACTCTTAATGCACTCGCTCGTGATGTTCTCAAGTTCGCCTTTCCCGTCGAAAATCAAATGACTCCCAGCGTAAAATCCGTCGAGATTAAGTTTTTGAACAAGACAATCAAGGTAAGCATCAATCGAGCACGATATTAAATATATCTTATATTCTTTTCCTTTCAAGTATTTGATAATTTCTTCCGCCCCCTCTTTAAAGGTGCTGGTTACATCCCAACAATTTTCTATAAACCTTCTATTGGCTCTTCCGGTATTTTTTAATGAAACAACCATTCTTTTCCACATCTCATCTATAGGTATTTCTTTTTTATAGTAACTCAAAAAAACTTCCTCAATCTCTTTTTCTACGTCTTTCTTCCCATAAGTAAAAATCTCCCAAGAATTTTCTTTTACCAAGGTCCCATTGACATCAAAGCAAATTATTTTGTTCATATTTCAGAAATTAAAACATCCAATGCAATATCCTGTTCTATCTTACCAACTTTTATCTCCGAATCCAAGTCAACGATTTTTCTGTATATTCTTTTCAAGTCTTCTATAGAAAAATTCTTGGCCTGAAAAGTGGCTTTTCTTAAAACAAAAGGGTGCATTCCCGTCACTCCCGAATCGGCTTTAACTGAAATCATATTCCTTATCTGCGATGCTATCATTGATAGAAGAAACAAAACTGAATCACCTTTCTGTATGTGCTCCTTTAAAAGCTTTATCGCTTTTTTCCTGTCTTTAATCGCGATAGCATCAATCGTATCGAATATGTTGCTTTCGTATTTAGGCCTGACCATATCATCAACATCTTTTTCTGAAATTTTCCTTGAATAACTAACCAGCTTTTTAATTTCGTTTTCCATCTGCCATAAATCACCTCCAACATATTCTGTTAATTTTTCCAAGGCCCTTTCTTCAATTTCTCCTTTTAGCTCTTCAACTTCTTTTTTAACCCAACTGTTCAGCTTAACTCCTTTCAAGGGCTCAAACTCTTGAATCTTTCCCTCTTTTTCCAAAAAAGAAAGCAGTTTTTCTTTTTTGAGGATGCTCGTCCTTTCGGTCAAAAGAAGAACATTGTCTGAATCAACAAAAACTTTGCCTTTTTCGAGCATATCTTCCTTAAGCTTTGAATTAGAAAAAAGGTCGGAAACGACTATAAGCTTCTTTTCTTTAAACATTGATACTCCAAGCATTTCATTCCTTAAATCATCAAAACTGATATTCTTTGCTTCTAAGCATCTTAAATTAAGCCCGCTTTTGTGCTTTTGCTTATGCTCTTCCATGATTTCCGAGACTTTCATCTTCATTCTATATATATCTTCTCCGTGTAATAGTATTATCATTTTTTTACCTGACATTTGGGACAAAAGAAAGAACTTCTCTGCCCTTGAACTATTCTTTTAACTACTCCGCTACAATGATAACATTTTTCCCCTTCTTTTTGATAGACCCTGACAATTTCTTGAGTCCTCCCTTTTTCTCCATAGATAGTGCGAAAATCTGAAAAACTGTCTCCCCTGAGCTCAATTGATTTCTCAAGGATTCTTCTCATCGCCTTATATATTTTTTTCAAATCTTCTTTTGTTAATTTGGAAACATCGTCTTCAGGATGAATTTTCGACTCAAAAAGAATTTCCGAAGCATAAATGTTACCTATGCCGGCAATAATGCTCTGGTCCATCAAAACTTGCTTTATCTTCCCCCTCTTCTTTTCGAATAGCTTTTCAAATTTTTCAAAAGTAAAATCTTCTTCCAGCGGCTCGGGACCGATCCTCAAAAATTCTTCCGACTTTCCCAATTCTTCTTTTTCCCACAACTCAATTTTTGCAAACTTTCTGGCGTCAGACAAGGCCAACTGTCTTTTATCATCTAAAAGAAAAACTACATGAAGAAATCTGTTCATGGGGTCGAGAGAAAGCGGTCCTTCTTTTTCCGCAACCCATTTTTCTTTTTCAAACTTCCATTTCCCCAAAAGAAGGTGTCCTGTCATTTTTTGATGGATTAAAAGAACGTAACCTTCTGATAAATCTATTAAAATATTTTTAGCTCTTCTTCTTACTCTTAATATCTTTTTCCCGATAAGTTTTTTCTTAAAACTTTCAAAGGTATCTCTTTTTATCAAATTCCTGGCATCGGTCCAAATGTCAAGAAAAGTCCTGTTGCGGACTTCTCTGTCTAAATCTCTGACTATTGTTTCTACTTCAGGAAGCTCGGGCATTAGTCTAAAATAATTTTAAGTTTATTAATAATTTCCTGAGGAGTAAAATGAGCTTTGACTAAAAAATCTTTAGCGCCAAGCTTCAGCCCTTTTTCGATATCTTCTCCTTGCCCCAGGTTGGAAAGAATAACAATCGGCACGTTAGCAGTTTCAGGATCTTTCTTAGCCATTTCTAAAACCTCGAATCCGTTAATCCCAGGAAGTATCAAGTCCAGAAGAACAACGTCAGGCTTTGATTCTTTGATCATAACCAGACCGCTTTCCCCATCAGCAGCAGAAACTACATCGTAGCCCATACTTAAAAGTTTCTTGCTCATTAATTCCCTTAGGAACTTATCATCTTCGATTATTAATATTTTTTTAAACATATGTTTTTTATATTTTAAACTTATTACACTAAACGGTCAATATCTATGGGTATGGAAAAATAGAAAGTGGTTCCTTCCCCTTCTTTTGACTCAAACCAAATTTTCCCCTGATGGGCTTCAATAATGTTTTTCGTAGTATAAAGTCCCAAACCAGAGCCCTCAGTTTCCATTTTAATAATATTATCGCCTCTAAAAAACTTGGTAAATATCCTTTTGTGGTCCGAACCAGGTATTCCCACTCCCGTATCCTTTATCTTAAAAATAATTTCTCTCCCTATTTTCTCCAAAGATATGTGAATGCTCCCGCCCTCAGGAGTATATTTAACCGCGTTTTCTAATAGATTCTGTACGGCTATCCCTACTTTCTCTTTATCAATATTTAAATCGGGCAACTTTTCCTTAGGAATATCCACACTTAATTTCATCTTCTTCATTTTTAATAATTCCTGAGAACCTTCAACTATTGCCTTGACAACATCTTCCAATTGTCCCGGCTCCTGCCTATACAAAAATTTCCCCTCTTCAATTCTCGAAATGTTGAGAAGGTCGTTAATTAAACTAATCATCCTCTCATTGCTAATATATGTTTTTTCTAAAAGTTCTTTTTGGTCATCCTCTAACTCTCCGACGTCTCCGTCAAGAACCATTCTCAATGTCCATTTGATTGCCGAAAGCGGAGTCCTTAGCTGGTGAGCAGCGATAGAAACGAATTCTGTCTTCATTTTCTCCACTAATTTGTCTCCAGTAATATCATGAAAAATTATCAAAACCTCTCCTTCTTTGCTTAAAAAAACAGTGGTTAACTCTAAATCCATGTTCTTCGCAACAGAAACTTCCTGCTTGTGAACAATTTTTATATTCTTGTCTTCTTCGCTCATTAATAATTCTCTCAAAGCTTTAAAATCTTCCCCTTTTAAAAGCTCTCTTATATCTTGACCTACGATATCTTTTTCATCTTTCTTAAAAAAATCAACAACAGGATGACTAATAATTTCCACTACATTCTTATTATTCAAAAGTAAAATTCCGTCGGTTAGATTTTCGACGATAGCCATCGTCTTGTTTTTTTCATTGACAGCTTCTTTTCTAGCTTCATCAGTATCTTCAAGCACATTTAAAAGCGCCCCCCTCACTCTGCGGAACGTTTCATCCGTGCCTTCTTTGAAGTTTGCTTTTTCTTCGTACATTTCTTTCTTTTACTTTACCACAACTTCAAGTTTTGACCAACCAATTTTTCTTCTTCAGAAATGATATTTTTAATCAAACTATTAAATCCGAAATCTTTAAGCATATCGACTATCTCTTTTTCGTCGTAGCCTCCCCACTCGCAGGCTTTTAGATTAACTTCGACAGGAACATCTTTCTTTATCTCTCCTAAAGACCTACTTAAAAAAGCTTTTTCCTTGTCATTAAATAGTTTTTCCTTTATCTTTTGCGGTAAGCTAACTTCTCCTTTTTCTAATTTGAAATACAAATTGTCAATACTGTCGAATTCTTTTATTAATTTCAAAGCTGTTTTTTCTCCAATACCCTTTACTCCCGGGATATTATCTGAAGCATCGCCACGTAAACCTTTGAGGTCGACAAGTTGATTGGGAGATAATCCTTCGTATTTTTCTCCTACGGCTTTTTCATCATACAATAAAGCATTCTTCACTCCTTTATTTAGATAATAAACAAAAGTATTTTGATTGATTAATTGTAAATTATCTAAATCTCCCGAGACAATAATGTTATTCTTCTTGCTTTTTTGAGCCAAAGTTCCAATTAGATCGTCCCCTTCATATCCTGCTTTTTCAAAAATAGGGACATTGAATTTCCTTAAAACTTCTTTAACCACAGGAATTTGATCATACAATTCGTCGGGAGCTTTTTTACGGTGAGCTTTGTATTCGGCAAAAGCCTGTTTTCTTAACGTCGGCTCCGGTAAATCAAAACAGGCCACAAGATATTTAGGCTTAAGTTCTTTAATTAGTTTAAACAAAACCAAGAGAAAGCCGTAAACGGCATTAACCACTTTTCCGTCCTTGGACGTAAGAGGTGGCAGAGCATGGAAAGCTCGATGGATTACCGAGTTACTGTCAATAATTACAAAATTTTCTTTATTCTCCATAGTCAATTGTTATTTTTCTCTTATCGCCCTCCAGAATATCAAACCTGATGAAGGGTACGTCTTTCGGGATGATTCTTTTTATTTTCTCCGGCCACTCGATGCAAACTATATTTTTTGAATCGGAAATGATTTCTTTAATTCCTATATTTTCTATCTCTTTATAATTTTCTACTCTATAACAATCAAGGTGATAAAAGTTCCTGAATTTCCCTTTTTTAATCGGGAATCTATTCATTATTACAAAGGTCGGACTTGTTATTTTATCCTTAATTCCGAGGCCTTTGGCGAACCCTTGCAAAAAGGTTGTCTTGCCCGCGCCTAAATCACCCTTAAGGCCAAAAATAAGAGCTCCTTTTTTAAGCTTTAATTGTTGGGAAAGCCCAATTCCCACTTCTTTTGTTTCTGCTGAATTTTCAGTCAAATACTCCATATATTCATAGATTATACTATTTTTAAACTAAAAAGGAAATGGTTGACTTTTGATGTTAAATAAAGTAAGGTTAAGGCAAGAATATGGAGGAAATATTAGGCTTAAAAAACATTATAGAAAATGCCAAAAACATCGGTATTTTAACTAAAACTAATGCAAGCGACGATGCCATAGGAGCGACTTTGGCTCTTTTTTTTGCACTTAAAAACACCAATAAAAGAATTTTCTTCCCCGTTGAAAAAATTCCCGAAAAAATAGCTAATTTGATAAAAAATAAGGAACACAAAAAGTTCCATATCTCTTTCAAAGAAGATGTCTCCGAGGTTTATTATGAGAAAAATGACGATGGCATCGACTTATATCTAACTCCCAAAAACGGAGAAGTAAATAATGAAAGTTTTTCCTATAAAATAATCTCGGGGATGGAACATCTTTTGTCTGATACATCTCCTAATTATGATATCTTAATAACTATCGGCATTGAAGAATTCCAAGAAGTCGAAGGTTTGCTGAGCGACAGCCTGGATCAGCTATATGCCTGCACAGTAGTTAATATCGACAATGATTTGAATAATCAAAACTACGGCGAATATAATCTTATCGAAGACGAACAATCTTTATCACAAAAGATTTCCTGTCTGTTAAAACAAATGGGCAACGAATATTTAAATAAAGATGTCGCCAACTTTCTCTTATACGGACTTACCTCCTCTCCGAAAAATATTAAAAACAAAAAAAACCTACCGACTATAAAGTGGCTTTTCGAACACGGAGGAGATTTAAGTCTTTTAGAATCAAGCGGACCGCAGAATAAAATTCTTGAATTGGTTTTAAAAAACATCAACTTTGTCGAAAAAGAAAATGTATACGTCTCGGCCCTTTCTGAAAAAAACATGATTGACAGTAATGCCACTTCAAAAGATTTGGCCTTTACTGTAGAAAAAGTTAAAAACTTCTTTAAAATACCCTCTTTCCTTCTTTTGTGGGAGAGCAGAACTTCTCCTCTTTCGGTTAAGGGAATCTTCTATTCCGACAATAAGTCTTCAATCGAAAAAATAGTAAACAGCTTTAAAGGAGTTTCCAAAGGCAACGGCGCTCTCTTTTTAACAGAAGAAACATCTATAAACACGGCAAGAGATAAAATATTTTCTTGCTTAAAATAAAAATATGGAAACAATAACTGAAAAAATAGAAATCGAAAAGGAGCTAAGTGAAAAGTTCGAAAAAGAGATAACGAACATTCCTTCTTTAAAAATTAAAGCGGAGGAGCTTTCAACAAAAGACGTTTCTATCCTTTTAAAAGCGCTGATGTTCGGCTCCATCATCCTTGATAGTTCAGATATGCACATTGAGGCTATCGAAAGTGGCTCAACCTTAAGAGTGAGAGTAGACGGAGTCTTGCAGGAAGTCGTTTCTTTTGATTTGCAAAAGCATCAAAGTATAGTTTCAAGAATAAAACTCCTTTCCGGATTAAAACTGAATATTGAAGACAAGCCACAGGATGGCAGATTTTCCATAATATTAAACAGAAACGACAAAGTTGAAGAAGTAGAAATCAGGGTTTCGACTCTTCCTACCGAATACGGAGAAACTATTGTTATGAGGGTTCTTAATCCAAAAAACCTTATCAGCCTTGAAGATTTAGGATTAAGAAAAGATCTTTACGAAATATTTAATGTCCAGGCCGAAAAACCTAACGGTATGATTATCGTCACCGGTCCTACCGGTTCTGGTAAAACAACAACCCTGTACGCTTTTTTAAAAAAAATAAGAAATCCTGAAATAAAAGTTGTTACAATTGAAGATCCTATTGAATATCGCTTGGATGGAATTTCCCAGACCCAGGTTAATCCTAAAAAAGGGTATGATTTCGCTGCCGGCCTAAAATCAATTGTCAGACAAGACCCCGATGCTATTCTTGTCGGAGAAATAAGAGATCTGGAAACCGCTTCAATCGCGCTTCAAGCGGCTTTAACCGGACACCTCGTTTTATCCACCCTTCATACTAATGACGCCGCTGGAACAATCGCCCGTCTGCAAGCTTTGGGAGAAAAGGCGGTAAATATCGCTCCGGCAATCAATGTCTGTATCGCCCAAAGACTGGTAAGAAAAGTCTGCTCCAAATGCGCCGAAATGAAGCCCATCACAAGCGAACTTTTTGAAGAGATTAAAAAAGACCTTGAAGAACTTCCTCAAGGCGTAGACATGCCAGAACTAAAACCAGATATCCTCGTAGCAAATATTAAGGGTTGTGAATATTGTAATTTCACTGGATACAAAGGCAGAATCGGAATCTTTGAAGCTATGACCATCGACGATGAAATGCAAGACTTTATCCTCACTTCCCCTTCAACCTCGGCCATGGAAAAACTTGCGATTAAAAAAGGAATGACTCTGATGAAACAAGACGGACTGATTAAAATATTAAAAGGAGTAACGACAATGGAAGAAGTAAAAAGAGTCGTCGGGTAACAAAAAAACGATTCCTGAACTGGGGGTCCTTGTTAGCGTTAGGGCTAAGCTAAAGAAATTTCCCGAGGAGTAACCCAGCGCGAGCCAAATTATCCGTTAACTAAAGAAATTTCCTTCCCCCCAGTTCAATAATCGTTCATTTTTGGAAGCCTAAATAACATAACACACATCAAAATGCCTGTCAAGAGCTTTCCCCCACAACCTAATCCGGACGAGGAATTCATCAATTCTGCTCTGAGACCCAGAGATTGGATGGATTATATCGGGCAAGACAGGGTCAAAAAAAATCTCCGAGTTATGATTGACGCGGCGAAACAAAGAAAAGAAGCTCCGGACCATATTCTTTTCTACGGACCGGCCGGTTTAGGGAAAACAACCCTTGCTCACTTGATTGCAAAAGAATCAGGAGCGAATATTAAAATCACGACAGGTCCGGTAATTGAAAAATCGGGAGACCTCATCGCCCTCCTAACAAACTTGAACGAAGGAGATTTTCTTTTCATCGACGAATGCCATAGATTAAATAGGTTTGTCGAAGAATATCTATACTCAGCCATGGAAGACTTCAGGCTAAATCTGATTTTAGGAAAAGGTCCGATGGCTAAAAATATTGATATACAAATTCCCCGCTTTACTTTGGTCGGAGCAACAACAAGATTAGATTTGATCTCTTCTCCACTGAGAAGCAGGTTCGGAGCAATCTTCCAATTGAATTATTACAATGTTAAAGAAATAGAAGAGATAATAAAGCGTTCGGCTAAAATATTAAATATTGAAATTGAAAAAGGAGCAATAGAAGAAATAGCCAAACGCGCAAGATGCACTCCGAGAATAGCCAATAAACTTTTAAAAAGGCTGAGAGACTTTGCCGAAATAGAAGGACAAGGAAAAATAACCGAAGAGATTGCAAAAAAGGCTCTTGATTTTTTGGAAGTCGACGGCATGGGTCTTGAACCGGCCGATAGAAAAATACTCGAAGTAATTATTAACAAATTCGAAGGCGGGCCAGCCGGACTACAATCTCTTTCCGCCGCAACCTCGGAAGAAAAGAATGCTATTCTTGATATCTATGAACCGTATTTAATCCAGCTTGGCTTGATAAAAAGAACCTCTCAAGGCAGGAATGCAACTAAGCTGGCATATGAACACTTAAATATCCCCTTGCCTAAAAACCAAAAGAAGCTTTTTTAATAATTTGACTTTTCTCCTATAAAAAAAGGTATATAATTAAAATATAAAAATAAAATTAAAATATATGGAAAAAGGAGATAAAATAACAGTCACAGCAATTAAGGCCGATATTGGAAGTATTGGAGGACATATTAAGCCGAGCGAAAGAGTCGTCAAAACCGTAAAAGAATATATTGAACAGAACCACAAAGGAATGCTTATCGATTGGCGCATCACCTACACGGGAGACGATATTGCTATTCTCTGCACCCATACTAAGGGAGAAAACAACGACGAAATTCATCATTTAGCTTGGGACGCTTTTAAGGCCGGAACTGAAGCGGCCAAAGACCAGGGGCTATACGGAGCAGGCCAAGACTTATTAAAAGACGCCTTCTCGGGAAACGTGAAGGGGCTTGGACCAGCCGTCTGTGAAATGGAATTTGAAGAAAGGCCAAACGAGCCGATTCTTTTCTTCGCTGCCGACAAAACAGACCCGGGAGCATATAACCTTCCCCTTTATCTCGCTTTTACAGACCCAATGTATTGTTCCGGACTAATCCTCTCTCCTAATATGGCTAAGGGATTCCGCTTTGATATTATGGATGTAGCATATGTTGAAGCCGACAGAGTTATCTCTTTAAATGCTCCCGAAGAATCTTACGATATCGCCGCACTTTTAAGAGACCCGGAAAGATTCGTTATTGAAAAAATAGTTTCGAGGGAGACTGGAGAAAAAGCTGCTGCCGTTTCCACAACCAGACTAAGAAATATCGCCGGAAAATATACAGGGAAAGACGACCCCATTCAATTGGTTAGAACTCAAGGAGCTTTTCCCGCAACCGGAGAAATTCTTTCTCCTTATCCAATCGGACCATATGTCGCCGGCTTTATGCGCGGAAGCCATACCGGACCATTGATGCCGGTCAAGCAAAACTGCCCCACTTCTTTCTTTGACGGTCCTCCCTTAGTTTCCTGCGCCGCTTATTGTGTTCACCACGGAAAATTAACCGAAGCTGTTGATGCCTTTGACCATCCGTTCTGGGATCACGTCAGAGATAATATTTCCAAAAAAGCCATAGAAATTAGAAGACAAGGATTCTTTGGAAACGCCATGCTCCCCTACAGCGAATTGGAGTACGGCGGGATAGTAAGTAAAATGGAAAAGCTGGAAAAAAGATTTGAAATCAGGAAATAAACAAAGCCCCCGCAAATAGCGGGGTTTTCCTTGACTAAGATTATATAAATTGAATATTTTCACTTTTTAAGCTAATATGCAAACATATAGTAAAGAAATAAACATATGAGCGGACATTCCCATTTCCACAACATTAAAATAAAAAAAGGCGCCGAAGATGCAAAGAGAAGTAAAACCTTCTCCAAGCTTTCAAAAGAAATCTCGGTTGCCGCCAAGGACGGAGGCTCTGACATAGTATTCAACCCTAAATTAAGGTCAGCCGTAGAAAAAGCCAAATCAATGAATATGCCGGCTGACAGCATTGAAAAAGCCATTAAAAAAGGTTCGGGAGAGCTGGAAGGTTTTTCATATGAAGAATTTTTAATGGAAGCCTATGGACCTGGAGGAACCGCTTTCATAATTGAAGGCATAACTGATAATAAAAACAGGACTTTAGGAGAGATAAAATTAATTCTAACCCAAAGAGGGGGAAAGTATGTTAACGAAGGAGGAATTAAATGGATGTTCGAAAAAAAGGGTGTTATCTCAATAGACGCTTCGAATAAAGACAAAGAAGAAATGGAATTGATTGCAATTGAAGCCGGAGCAGAAGATATTGACTGGCAAGAAAACACTCTCTATATCTACATTAAACTAGAAGAATTAGAAAAAACAAAAAAAGCACTGGAAGAAAGAAAACTGAAAATAGAATCATCTAATTTAGAATGGGTTCCAAAAGAAAATACTTCTATCGACGAAGACGTAAAAGAAAAAAATCAAAAGTTATTTGAATCCCTGGACGAAAATGATGATGTGCAAAACATATATACCAATATATGATAATTTTAGGCATTGACCCGGGCACGGCCACTACCGGCTTCGGGGTAATCGACTACAAAAAGAAAAAAATGACGTGCCTTGATTACGGAGTGATTGAAACATCTCCGAAGCTTAACCCGGGAGAAAGATTAAAACAACTCAATTTTGATTTAAGCCAAGTCATTAAAAAACACAAACCGGAAATGGCTGCCGTGGAAAGCCTTTTCTTTTTTAAAAACTTAAAAACAGCCATGCCAGTAAGCCAAGCTCGAGGCGTTATTATTTTTACTTTAGCTAAAAAGAATGTTCCCATACTTGAACTCACTCCTATGCAGGCCAAAACAGCGGTAACAGGATACGGTAAAGCAACAAAAAACCAGGTTCAAGAAATGGTCAAAAAACTCTTAAGCCTGGACAAAATTCCTAAGCCTGATGACGCGGCCGATGCTTTAGCTGTAGCTATTTGCTGTGCCGATAAATGCAAGTTCAATTAAACTATTTTTCTGAAGTTCCTTTTCCCAACCTGGACAATCATTCCCTTTTCTATTTGTATTTCTAATTGCCAATCATTAATTTCTTGAATGTTTTCTCCTTTAATTAATCTTACCCCTCCTTGCCCTATCAACCTTTTAGCTTCTCCTTTTGAAGTGGATAGCCCCAATTTTACTAAAAATTCTTGGACATTTATTTTTTCTTCTTCAATTCTGACTTCCTCTACTTCCGATGGAAGTTTTTTTTCTTCAAACACTTGTTCAAATTCTTCTTCCGCTGCTTCGGATAGCTTTGCCCCGTAGAAAAAAGATATTATTTCTTTGGCCAAAATCTTTTTAACTTCCTTTGGGTTGACTGTTTTACTTTCTAAGCTGTTTTTGAATTCGTTTATTTGTATCATAGGAACCCTGGTGCAAGATTCAAAGTATCCGATAATCAGCTCGTCTCTTAAGCTCATCAATTTTCCGAACATATCTTTAGGTTCGTCTAAAATATTAATAACGTTGCCCCAAGAAGTAGACATTTTCCTGCCATCTAATCCATATATCATTCTTAAGGTCATCACGTCTTGCGGCTCTTGATTGAATATTTTTTGCAACTCTCTTCCAGCCTTTAAATTAAATAGCTGATCAAATCCTCCTATTTCTAAATCGGATTTGATGACAACCGAATCATATCCTTGCAATATTGGATACAATAATTCATGAACTCCGATTGGCTTTGCACTGTCCCATCTTTCTTTAAAGTTTCTTCTTTGTATCATCTGCTGAGCAGTAAAGCTCATAGAAAGCTTAATCAACTCTTCGATTTTCATTTTACCGAACCAATCCTTATTATGCCTAACGTCTACTTTTTTTAAATCCAAAATCTTCCCTATTTGACTGAGATAATCTTTTAAATTATTTCTAATTTCTTTTTCGGTTAAGGGCTTTCTAATCGAATCTTTGTCTGAAGCATCACCGATTAAAGCGGTAAAATCTCCGATGATTAAAGTAATTCTATGCCCCAGGTCTTGAAAATCCCTTAATTTCATTAAGGCGGTAGCCCTGCCCAAATGGATCCTTGGCCCGGTCGGGTCAATGCCGAATTTGATATTCAGTTGCTTGCCCGACATTAACTTCTTTTTAAGATTTTCTTTATCAATAATGTCTTCTGTCCCCCTGTTTAATATCTCGTCTATTTTGTTTTCGTCTGTTATTATTTTCATGTATATAAGTTAAGTGCAATATACTCCCTATTCATCTTGTATATATTGTAGATAAAAATCCCTTGTCTGTAAATATGTTATTTGATAGTATTAAGTCATGACAAAAAACAACAAAAACCTGCTTAAAACACTAGGATATGCCACTCTGTCCGTCTTTTTATTAATAATCGCCATGTTTTTTCTTTTTCTTAAAGACTTGCCGAGGCCGGAAGTCTTTACCGAGGCCCAAATAAACCAGTCGACTAAAATATATGACCGAACTGGAAAAATACTGCTTTCAAGCGTTTACGGAGAAGAAAAAAGAACATACATCCCGCTGGACAAAATTCCTGACGTAATGAAAAAAGCTGTTATCGCGACTGAAGATTCTAATTTTTATAGCCATTTTGGAATAGATATTCCTGCATTATTTAGAGCTATAAAAATAGACATTACGACTCGAAGCAGGTCTCACGGTGCTTCGACCATAACCCAGCAATTAATCAGAAGCACTTTCTTAACTCCTGACAAAACAATCAGCAGAAAGGTAAAAGAGATTGTCCTTTCTGTAGAGTTAGACAGAAAATATAGTAAAGACCAAATTCTTGAATGGTATTTAAACCAAGTTCCTTTTGGTATTAATATTTACGGGGTAGAAGAAGCATCTCTTACTTACTTCCAAAAATCAGCTCAAGATCTAACTTTGCCCGAAGCGGCGTTATTGGCTGCAATCATCCAAATCCCAAGCTACTACTCTCCCTACGGCAACCATCTCGAAGAATTGCTGGGAAGAAAAGATTACGTCCTAAAGAGAATGGAACAAGAACACTACATTACTGCCGAAGAAAGAGACAACGCTCAAAAGGTAGAATTGACTTTTAATAAACTCCCCAAAACAATGGCGATTCATTTTGTTGAATATGTTAAAAAGGAAATAGAAAAAAATTACGGCCCGGAATTTTTGGAAACTAAAGGATTAAAAATATATACGACCTTGAATTGGGATTTACAGCAGGCTTCCGAAATAGCAATCACAGAAAACGTTAAAAACAACATAGCTAGGTTCGGAGCATATAATTCGGCCCTCGTTTCTCTTGACCCAAAAACAGGAGAAATTCTGTCTATGGTCGGTTCTGCCGACCCTTGGGGAGAATCATTGCCCAAAGGCTGCGACCCAGCCACTACTTGTAAATTTGTGCCGAGCTTTAACGTAGCTACCGACGGACTAGGGAGACAGCCAGGATCGTCTTTCAAGCCCTTTGTTTACGCCGAAGCTTTTATAAAAGGCGCAACAGACAAAACCATAGTAGTCGACGAACCGACAAACTTCGGAATGTGGGGAGGAAAGCCCTACGAGCCTCAAAACTACGATGGACGATTCAGAGGTCCAGTGACCTTGAGAAACGCCTTAGCGCAGTCATTAAACGTCCCTGCCGTAAAAGTATTGAGAGACCTGGCCGGGCTAAATGATAGCATCGCCCTTGCTAAAAAAATGGGCATTACCACACTAAACCGGGAACCCGGATATTATGGGCTATCTTTAGTCTTAGGAGGTGGAGAAGTCCATCTTTTAGATATGGTTTCGGCCTACGGAGTTTTTGCTAACAACGGCTACAAAATAGAACCATCTTCGATAATTAAAATAGAAGATGCAAACGGGAGTATAATTTACGAGAACAATAATACCCCGAGAAAAGTTATCGAAAGCAGCGTCTGTGAAACAATTACAAGTATTTTATCTGACAACGATGCCAGGGCTCCGATCTTCGGACAAAACTCAAATTTAAGATTTGATAGTTATAAAGTTTTTGCCAAAACGGGAACAACCCAGAAGAACGTTGACGGATGGGTTCTCGGGTGCACCGAAGATACTTGTGTCGGAGTTTGGTCGGGTAATAATAACAACTCCCCTATGACTGGAGGAGTTGGAGAATCAGCATCGGGTCCGGCCTGGAGAAAAATAATTGAAAAAAGTGTGGAGTTAAAAAACGCGGAATAGTCCGCGTTTTTTCTTATATCTTTATCGGCATAATCACGTACAGATAGCTCGCATCGCCCGTCGGTCTAATTACTGCCGGGCCGTCTCCTCCCTGAAGCTCAAAACTTATTTCCGAACTTTTAATATTTGATAATCCGTCAATAATAAATTTCCAATTAAAAGATACCTTTAAAGATTCTCCTTCAATCTTTGCTGCCACAACCGACTCGCTCTCTCCTATTTCAGAATCCTGGCTTTTTATTTCCAATTCTTTTGCGCTCACATTCAAGACAACCTCATTTGTCCTTCCTCCGAACAGCCCGGCTGTTTTAATTTGCTTAGCAAATTCTTCTTTGTTTAAAATAATTTTTGTTTTACTGGCCTTGGGAATAATTTCCTGATAGGAGGGATACTCTCCTTCTATTTGGCGAGAAATGAGATTTATTTCCGGATGCTCAGAATTAGGTAAAAATGTTTCGAACAAAACTTGAGATTCTGAAAGATAAATTCTTATTCCCTTTTCTTCTTCAGGCAAAATATTGATTAATTCTTTAATTGTTTTTTGAGGCAATATAAAATTCACTTCTCTATTAAATAAATTTTTAAATCCGGACTTCAAATTAATTATTTTTTCAGCCAACCTGAAGCTGTCCGTAGCTACTAATTTAACCGAATCTTTTCCAAAAGATAGATATATTCCTGATATCTCCGGCCTGATTTGAGAAAGGCTTGCAATGTCCACAACGCTCATTAATCCGTCTTTCAGTTTCTTTCCGTCTACCTCAATGTATATTTCTTTCAAAAAAGAAGGTATAATTGGAAAATCTTCAGCGGAAAATCCTTTAATTTGTGTTTTGAGATTTTTCGACTCTATTATTAAGGAGTTGCTCTTTTCTTTGATGGTAACCTTGTCATCGGGCAAAGACCCGATAAGCTGGTTAATAAATCTTGCTGGGACTGCTATTTTCCCTTCTTTTTCTGTTTTACATAATCCCCACCACTGCATTCCAACCTCAAGGTCAGTTGAAGATATTTTCAAAAAATTAGGAGTGGCCTCAATTAATAAATTATCCAAAATAGGAAGAGTTAAATTTTTTCCTGTTATTTTTTCAACTACCCCTACACCCTTTTTTAATTCTTTGGTAAGCATTGTAAAATTCATATGTTTTTAAAAATAAGATTTATTTTTTATTATTACTATTAATTATTGTATTTTTGTGGATAATATTTATTAATGATTGTTTTTCTTTTGTTTTAAATGATTTTTGAAATAATTGTTTTGTGGATAACTCGGGACATCTTGGGGACTATTTCTGCGTGGTTAGTCTGATAACTTTTTTGTGCTCGATTTTGTCAGCACCCCTTACCTTCTATTCCCTCATGTTTTCCACACTATTTACTGTATATTCTTTGAAGGATTAATTCTATTTCTTGGTGTATTTTTTCGTTTTCTTCGTCTTCTTTTTCTATTAACTGACAAGAGTGAATGACTGTCGTGTGGTCTTTTCCTCCGAATTTTCTACCGATTTCAGAGTATGACATTTTTAACTCTTTTTTTAGTAAAAACATGGCTAATTGTCTTGGTCTAGCGAACTCTTTTTTCCTTGAGCTGAAGAACATGTTTCCGAAGGGAATATCGTAAAATTCAGTAATTGCCTCAATTATTTTTTTATAATTTGTTACTTTCGCCGGCGAAACAATGATATTCTTTAAGAGCTTTTTGGCGTCTTCGATTGTTACAGTTTTTCCATTTGTTTTTTTGTATATAATCAAACGGCTTATAGCTCCCTCCAACTCTCTTACATTTTTTTGGATATTATTGGCGATATACTCTAAAACATCAGCAGGGACAACAACGCCTTTTTCTTCAGCCTTTTGTTTTAAAATGGCCATTCTAGTTTCATAGTCAGGGATATTTATATCAGCAATCATCCCCCCGCCGAATCTTGATTTTAATCTTTCGGTTATGGCAGGAATGTTATTAGGATGTCTATCTGAAGAAAGAATTATTTGTTTATTTTTTTGGTAAAGAGAATTAAAGGTGTGGAAAAATTCTTCCTGAGTTTTGTCCTTGCCGGCGAGAAATTGAATGTCGTCAACTATTAATACATCAATGTTGCGTAAATTCTTTTTTAATTCTTCAACGCTTTGGCCTCTTATGGCATTAACTATGGTGGAGATAAGTTTTTCGGCTGGGATGTATTTAACTTTTTTATCTGGGTCGTTTTCTTTTATTTTATTCCCTATGGCCTGGATTAAATGAGTTTTACCTAGCCCGACATCTCCATATATGAATAAGGGGTTGTAGCTTTTCCCCGGCTCTTCGACTACGGCCATCGCAGCGGCGTAAGCTATTTCATTAAATGGTCCGGTTATAAAATTATCAAAAGTATATTTAGGATTAAGGTTTGTTTCTTTGCTTACTTCCAATTCTGAAAATCCCATCTGCTCAATAGAGTTTTCTTTTTTAAGTCCTTTTTTTCCACCGACATTAATTTTTATATTAACGGGATTAACCACATATTGTATGTCTTTAATGTTTTCATCCAGAGATTTTAGTATTTTGAAAATATCTTTATGGTATTTCTGTTCCATCCATTCTTTTGAAAAAGAGTTAGGGACAGAAACAGTCACGACATTATCTTCGACCGAAGATATTTTGGTGTTTGCAAACCATGTGGCGAAATTCGCCGGAGAGATATTTAATTGGATTTGAGACGATACTGTCTGCCAGAGTTCTTCGTTAGTCATAATACCCCGTTTAATAATATTACTATTATTATACCTTACATATTGTCAAGAAAGCAAAAGGAGTAGTATTATCAATGGTTTATATAGTCTGTGTGGATAATTTGTGGACAAAGGGTTAATAAAAATTGTCCTATTTTTAGTGTTAAAATTGATTGACCAGAGCCTGTTTTTTTGATATAGTTCTATATATAAAACAGAATAAAAAAATAACAATATGAGTCAAACATATCAACCGAAAAAAAAGAAAAGAGTCAGGGCTCACGGATTCTTAGAAAGAAGCAAAACCAAGAGCGGAAAAACTATTTTGGCCAAAAGAAGAAGAAAAGGTAGAGCCAAATTAAGCGTTTAGTTTTTGTATGTTGCCTAAAGAAAACAGGTTAAAAAGAAAGAAAGAATTCGAGGCGGTTTTTAAGGAAGGAAAAACACTTAAAGGCAATTACGTTTTTTTAAAGTATTCTAAGGAAGAAGATGAGAAGACAAAGATAGGATTTGTGGTCAGTAAAAAAGTTTCCAAACTGGCCGTTATTAGAAACAAAGCGAAAAGAAGAATGAGGGAGATTGTCAGACTAAGAAAAAAAGAGATTAAAGATGGAATGAGAATAATCATTATCGCCCTATCCCCCATTAAAGACGCCGGCTACGAGGAAATAGAGAAAGACATCGCCAATCTTTTAGAAAAGATAAAATAAACTATTGTGAATATTTTTTCATTAATCTTCAATACGATTCTTTATCAGCCGATGCTGAATTTTTTGGTGCTGGTATATGTCTATACAAATAATTTCGGCATAGCCGTAATCGCCTTAACACTTTTAATTAAATTTTTAACTAACCCTTTAAACGATAAGGCTTTAAAGTCGCAGAAGGCTATGGCGGAAATACAGCCAAGACTTCAAGAAATACAAAAAAGAAATAAAGATAATCAACAAAAGCAGGCCGAAGAAATGATGGCTTTGTATAAAGAAAAGAAATTCAATCCTTTTTCGGGAATATTCTTACTCTTTATTCAAATACCGATTCTCTGGGCCTTGTTTTACGTATTTAAAGAAGGGGGAAAGATATCCGACCCCAGCCTTATCTATTCTTTCATTTCTCTTCCTCAAAACATCAATACATATTTTTTGACTGTAGATTTGTCTAAGCCTAATATTATTCTAGCCGTAATAACCGCTGTTGCTCAATTCTTCCAAGCTAAAACTGGGACACCGACTACTCCGAAGTCAGACACAAAGGATACTGCTTCGCAAGTTTCTGAAATGGTAACAAAGCAAATGGTTTTCTTTATTCCCCTAATAACCTTCTTCGTTCTATACAATCTTCCCGCAGCCTTAGGATTGTATTGGTTGATAACAACAGTCTTTACAATTTTCCAACAGAGAAAAATATTTAATAAGAAAGGAATATGATTGACCAGGAACAACTGGAAAACATTAAAGAAATTATTAAAGACTTTTTTGTTCAAGTTGGTTTTGTGGTTGAGGTCGAAGGAAAAGCCGAAGAAAGGGACGGCGAAGATGTATTGGATATAAACATTAAAACAGTTGAAGCTCAAGCTCTTATCGGAAAACAGGGATTAGTTTTGGCCGATATACAATTACTTTTAAGAAAGGTAATAAAGAAGAAAACTGATAAAGATTTTTATTTAAGTTTAGACATAGATAATTACAAAAAGAATAAAGAAAATTATTTAAGAGATGTAGCCCAGAGTGTGGCCGATGAAGTATCAAGAACAGGCAGAGAGAAAGAACTCCCTTTTACTTCTTCTTTTGACAGGAGGATAGTCCACATGGAATTGGCGGACAGAAAAGATGTGACGACCGAAAGCGTCGGAGAAGGAGAAGAAAGGAAAGTAATTGTCAAACCTAAAATTTAACTAAAAACCGGGTAGACGACCCGGTTTTAAATTATAGCAAGTTTTCTTTTGCTTTTTTTATTTTCATTATTTCTTCCGGACTGGTAGTTATTATCTGGTCCTCGGTGTATGAGGCTACTATCCTGATAGCAACGTGTTTTTGTCCAGCGAAGAAAATGCCTTCCCCTACCGGAGTTTCGAGCAGGAGGAATTTTTCTTGTTCGGTCAAGGTAAACGTCTGTTGGATTAAATCAATCGTTGCCGGGCTTTGCTTTAATAGTAATTGAATTGAAGAGTTTGTAATAATAGGTTTTCCATATTCGGAACGCATAAAGTCGGAAACATCCTGGGTAATGGTTGTAACTCCAAGCCAGTATTTTCTCGCTCTTTTACAGATGCCGAACAAGAAAGAAGCTCCATCGTCGGTTTTCATCATCCACCAGGCTTCATCAATTACCAGAATTCTTTTTTTCAATTCAGCCCTGGCCGTATTCCATATATATCTCATGATTATAAACATAGCCATAGGTCTTAATTCGTCTTCCATGTCTCTGATGCCAAAAACAACAAGAGATTTATCCATTGAAATATTTGACTTTTGATTAAAGAAAGAAGCGAACGTTCCTTTGGTGAATTTTCTCAACCTTTCAACTAAGGACTCTGCTCCATCCATAGTGTCTAAAACAGATTCCAGATCAGACATGATGGGAACGCTGGTGCCCCAGGCCTTCGGGTCTGAGTTGGCAGTAATGTCTTTAGCGGCATATGTTTCGGAAAGCGCTCTGTCCATAATAGCATCTTCTTCCGGGCTTAATCCTCCAAGCATTATCCTCATCAATCCGACTAAGTTGATTATGTTCGATCTTAAAACATCTTCCGGGGTTTCGTCTTCTCTCGGTTCAGGCAAGTCAAAAGGATTGATGTGGCTATCCGAGCTCAAAGATATTTTAAAGAATGAGCCATCCACTGCCTCTGACAATGTTTTGTATTCGTTTTCAGGGTCGAGAATTATACACTCGGTTCCCATCATAAGGGACCTTAATATCTCTAATTTGACCGCATATGATTTACCGGAGCCAGACTTGGCAAATATTACCATATTGGCGTTTTCCATGCTGAAACGGTCAAATAGAACCAAAGAGTTGTTGTGTTTGTTTATCCCGTAGAGTATCCCCTCGTTTGAACTTAAATCAAAAGAAATAAATGGGAAAATACTCGATAAAGGAGTTGTGTTTAAGGTGTTGTGTATTTGCAACAAATCGCTTCCATAAGGGAAAGAAGAAATCAAGCCTTCTTTTTGCTGGTATAATGCCGGTTTAATGTAAATTAATCTTGACTCAAGGATTGACCTTAACGTTGTTTCGATTGTTTCTAATTCTTTTGCGCTATCCGCATATATCGTAATATATAGTCCAAACTTGAACATTTTTTCCTGAGCTGTTTGTAGTCTACTTCTTAAGTCTTCCAGGTCTTGATAGGCCGTTTCCAAGGCAGGGTCTCTGATAAGACCCTTTTCTTCTCTTTCCATAATTTCCGCCTGAACTTCGGTAACGCTTTTTCTCAATTGTCTTAAAATGCTTCCTGTTTCAATCGGATGGAAAAAGAAAGAAATATCTAAGGGAATATCCATATTAATAATCGGAGAAAGCCAACCGGTAGTTAAATATCTTGGATAGGAAAAAACAAAGTAAGTTTTAGCTAATTTTTCTTCCATCTGGACATAGTTCTGGTTTACTTCAATTGAAGCGGGTGCGATAATATCCAGAGCCGTCGTCATCTCTTTTTCTAAGAATTTTTCTTGTTTTGGTTTTTTTCCGAATAAGCTCATATTTTTACATTATAACTTCCGGAGGCAAATCAGGGTAATATCCCAATTCGGCCTGCTTCGGGTGATGCAACCCCCATAGTAATTCAATCAATTCTTCAGAGCCGAGCGCGGCCGATTTTAATCCGCACCTTCTTATTCCTAAAGAAACATATTCCATCCTTTGTAATAATTGGTATTTGCCTGTTTGGAATTTTTTTTCAGTCAAATTATTTTTATCTTCTTTTGGTCCGATTCCGGTGATGTTCGCTAATTCGGTCATCGGAAAGTAAGGGACAACAATGTAGAAGTTCTTACTCATGATGCTTCCGCCGGCAACTATTTCTTCAATGAAGGTTCTGTATTCAGCTGTTTGTATTTTTAAAAGTTCGTTCTTTTGTTTATTTTCTAAGTCTTTTATTTTATCAATATATCCTGTTATGTTCACCTTTCTTGAATTTACGATAATTTGGCAGCTGAAATCAAGAGAATTTAAGAAGTTTTGAAATTGATAAATAATAGCCATCTGTTCATCTTCAGACTTCAAAGCGAAGTTTAGCGAAGACACCAAAAGAACAGATTTTAATGATTTATCTTTCATTACCATTACGCCCTCTCTTATTTGTTCCACGGGCATAAATTGTTGTGACGGGACATTTACCATAATTATTCTCCTTTTCTTTCAAAATCAATTCTTTTAATTAAATCCCCTATTTTTCCTTCCTGCTTTACTTTAAGGGGCGATTTTTTTTCTTTTGCGACTATCTCTCTTCTTATTCTTTCGGTTGATAAGTATACAGGAGATTGCTTTCTTCTCCAGAGGAATATTTTTGGATTAACGTTATAATTTATCCAGTTCTTAATTACTGTTGGAAGCTCCAGCCCTTCTATTTTTGTGAAGGATATGGCCAAGGCTCCTCCGGTTATAAAAGCAGCGATTATGAGAAAAAGAAAAAAGTTTGTCTGGCCGACCATAAAGTAAAGAAAAAAACAGGCGGCGAGAGATCCTCCGACCATCAAACTTTGCTTTATATTGAGCGGGCCCAATATTTTAGCCTCGTGCTCTATGAATTGAGGAACTCTGTATTGCATATTTAGATTAGCGGTTCTTTGTAAGGGTCTTTTGGATTAACGAATACTTTAGGCTTTACCACTTCTTTAGTTTCTGGTACCCCCTCTTTCTTAGTATTATCGCTTACTTCTTTATTCTCTGCAACACTTGGAGAATAAAGTTTGTTTAAAGAAATTCTTAAATGGCTGAAAATTCTTCGGTCGATGTCCCAGCTTATATCTCTTGCTTTTTCGGTTTCAAGATTTAATTCTAATTCAAGGATTATAGAAAATTCTTTTATCGGCAGCAATCCCATTAATGTTTTTCCTATGTACTTCATTAGTTGAGATTTTATTTCTTCATCGCTTATTCCGTTTTTTTCGCATATTTCAGAAACAATATTAAAATTCTCTTCTGAGAAAAGAGCTTCTTTAATATTGTCCGGCAGTGTTTCGTATGTTTTCCAAAATAAATCTTTGGAGTCTTTTTGTTCTTCCATATGTATATAAGTATTTTACCATATATTTTTTGAGATTCAATGGGTGCGCTATTAAGATATGCGTGGTAGCTTGACAAAAGTGTTAATATAGTACATAATAATAGTGTTCTTTGGCTAAGCCAAGGGATATTACGATTATGTAATGTGAAACTTTAAAACAGAAAAGGAAAGGTGAAAATCATGGAAAGGTTAAGTATTGAAAAAAAGTTGGAACAGACAAAAGAACAAAGAAGAAATTCCAGGAAAAAAGGATTTACAATGATTATTGTATCATTCTTGCTTGCTTTCTTCTTATTGTGGATTTTTTTAAAAAATCCATTTGTTGCTGCTATAGCTTCATTTATTCTACTTCCAGTAATTATTTTTTTTGTGACTTATTTTATCTTGGCTCCAGTAAGAATTTTTGGTTACTTTGTTCGACAAAGCCACCTACTCTTGATTATGGAGGGCGAGGGATATACTCGATCAGACCTACAGTTAGACGGTCATACTCTCACCGAAAAAGGATGGATCGTTCCCCTGGAGGGAGAAAGTATTCCTGAAAAATTTGGGATAGACCCAGGGGAAAAAATAAAAACAACGAGGATAATTCCTGTAATCCATAACTTGAGGTTTTTTAAACTCCTTGGATTATTTGAAGAGCCTTTTGAGGGTATTTTAAGATGGGAGAAATATAATCCTACTACCCAAGAGGTTACAAAGGAAGAAGATGTAATGTGGGATTGGGTTGTTGCTCCATATAATTATGGTCTGAAGATAAAAGATATTTACAGTAAGGATAATGTTCCAATCAGTTTCAATATGGGGATACTGGGACAGCCTTTTAACCCGCCTCTTTCTCAATTCTTGATTAAGGATTGGTATAAGGCTTTTATATCAGAAGTATATAATGTAATATTTGAGGAAATAAGGAATTCAGACTATAACGATCTCCAGAAAGAAGATGAAGAATTAGCAATGCATTTTTATAAAAAATTTGAAGAACAGAAAAAATATGGAGATGATAAAGGAAAGTCTACCATCCGAATATGTTTAGAAAAGTACGGAATATATATTATAAAAATACAAATATCTAAGCTGACCGTCCCAAAGGAAATCATCGATGCGGCCAATGAGCCAATAAGGCAAGAATTCGAGAAGAAAGCTGTCGCCATTCAGGCGCAGATGAATCAGGAACGGCTAGTGACAGAAATGTCAGCGACCGATGCTTTATTCCAAAGAAGAACAGCGACTACTCCAGAAGAGTTTGCTTCATTAATAAAAAATCCAGAAGAATTCAAAAGGATTTACGGCCCTATATACAATAAATGCAGAAGAGATGTCTTGGACGGCATGGCCATAAGACAAGGGACTGGAGTTAGAATTTTCACCGAGGGAAAAGGAACAGGAGGGAACGAACTTTTGAGCGCTGCCGCAGTATTTCAAAAGACGTTTAACAATAGTCCTATCCAAAAGAAAGAAAACGAAAAAGCTTCTGTGGAAGACGGTGAAAGTAATAAAAAAAATATTACCGACAAAACAAGAGAAGCTCTTAAGAAAGCTGGGATACCATTCAAACCAAAAAATGATGAATGATACCAGCTATTTTTTTTATTTCAACAATTCGTTTCCTATACTTTTTTTATTTTCTGTAATTATTTTTTGCGCCGACTCTTCCTCAGTTATTTCTTCTTCTACAATTTTATTTTCAACAGGCTTGTTTATGGCGGCGTGAAGTTCAGTGTTGTTTTCTATTAATTTCACTATTTCATCGGTCATAGATTGGTCGGTACTTAATCCACTTTTGATTAATCCTGGTAAATCTTTGTATGATATTTTCTTGTCTACTAATTTTTCTAATATTCTTTTAAGCCTCATTGAGGGCAAAATATCTTCCAATGATTTGCCAGCCATCTCTTGTTCTTTTATTTTTTCCCCGAAAAGTAATTTTAATACAGCCCTTTCAGAAAGATCTTCTACTCCCGATATTTTATTTTTTAATAGAGCGTCATTTTCTATAAGCTTATCCTCAAGGCCATATTTAATCATTATTTCCTCTATGAAAGAAATTGTTTGTTTGGTTAATGGCATAAATTAAGTATTAATATGTACTTCTTCTGCTATTTTATAACATCTATTATAGTTCATCTCTGCCTCTTCTCTTTGGTCTTCGGTTAATGTCCTGTCGGTTGATATATTCAGCTGATCTTGCATGTATTTTGTAAATAACGCATTGTCTCTACCAATAGTTTTTTCTTTAATCGCCTTTCTTTGCTCTACTGATCCTTGCTGTAAGATATTAAATGCTGCTTTTTCTCCCATATTTCGAAGAATTTCTGGATTTTGTCTTATAGCATCAGCACCTATTTTTTCTCTAGCGTCTTTTGCGCTCATTGATCTTAGTTTTTTAGGAGCATCAATTTTATTTTTCGTTGCCCATTCATTTACCGCTTGTATTCCTCCCATACCGGCAAATTGAGTATTTCCGGAGGCGTGGAGATAAGCTTCAAATTTTGTTTTTTCTCCCCCGTGTAGCCCAACAGAAGCCAATCTTCTCTGGTATTCTCTAGAATTTTCTTCGGGAGTTTTATCTTTATCAATACCTCCTTTCAAGAACAAAGAAGTGTCTTTATCGATAAGCATTTTTTCAATTTTATCTCTATCGTTTTGATTATAACGATTCCAATTTTTGTTGTAATTTTCCATAGCAGCCTCCTTGTCTTTTTCTAAGGCTGGAGGGTTGGTTAAATATTTAAGAGGAGTGTCTTGAACGACTCTTTTTTTCCATCCCGATATTGCTTGTCTTCCTGCTTCTCTATCTTCTTTATTAAATACAGACAGTGGTCTTGGTTGATCTGTTTTATCCATTGCTATAACACCAGCAATTCCCGCTGCACCTTCTTTTATATAAGATCCGGTAGCAGCAGTTCTTCCCTCTACCCATTCCCCGCCTGCTTTTATTTTTTCTCTACCCCAATTTGCCGCCCTTCCTCCTGAAACGGCCCATGCACCAGTTGCTACTCCACCCACAAATGTTCCAACTTTTCCGCCTGAAGAAATAGAGATAAAGAATCCGGCAAGCAGGAAGATGAATGGAATCGAATACCCGATTAATATTCCAAATATATTTGCTTCGGTTGCTGCTGTAGAATTAGATGTGCTTGCTATTTTTGCAATCATCGTATTTGAAAGGTATATCGACATTCCTGCCGGAATTCCTATAACACACCATTGGATAAAGCTTTCCCACCAGTCATCCCAATAAGTTACGCTCGGGAAAAAGTTCCTTATGTATTTTGATTGAGGAAATACTTTTGTGGCAAAGGCTATTGGAGAAACAATGACCAATATCCAAAGAATAACAATTCTTCCGAAAAAAAGAAGGGCGTATAAAAGATATATGACTGTTGCGAACAATGAAAAAAATGTTACTACTATCGTGAGAGCAAGCTGATCAATCCAACCACCCTTCATATTCCCTATTATAACGAATAGATTTGATATGGATTTTGAATAACTATCGTCTATTCCTCCCGTCATCATCGATTTTGTAAGTATGTTTGCGCCATCTATAATAAAGCCGCAGATTACCGGAGTAAAGTTAATTAAGAGTGCGATAATTATAAAATTAAGTAGAATTTTTTTAGCTTGATTCTCTTGATATCCTAAAATTATACCTACAGCTATAACAACTAATCCTATTACCAGCGCCGCATTGGCCAAATTTCTGACTATTCCCCATCCAGTAGCGATATATTCGTTGCTGTCCGGAGTGAAGCCAGCCCCTAAAACATCACCGCTAATGGCAGCGTTAAGGAAATATTCTCCTATCCTTAATGCGGCGGGCGCTAAAATTCCTGCGATATTAATAATAGTGTTTATTATTCCGCTTGAAACACATTCGAGAGGGTGCAGAAGAAGATCGCAAGATCCAGGGTTTGCTATTACAGCAACATTATCAGCTGCGTACGTGTTAGCTGCCGGGAATATAATAAATGCCACTGCAACTATTAATAGTATTTTATAAAAATTTGTTATTTTCATATATTATAAATATTATACAATACTTTCTAATAAATTGTAAACTTTTTTTTGGCAGGGTTGATGTCTCAAGGCCAATAAAGTATAATTAAATTAATATGCTCGGACTTAAATTTACCCCAGAAGTTTTTTGTATGCTCCCCCTTGCAATAGGATTGGATGCAGTTGGAATTGTTCTCTTTTGTTTGGGTTGGGATGATTTTGGGATGACAGACATGATAGGAATTGCTACTATAAACATGTGGCTGATTATAAGAAACAAGAAGCCGAGAAACGCTCGGGGGCGAAAAGGAGCATTAGAGGAGCTTAGTAAATTATTTACCGGAAATTCGACAAAAATATCCATTCCTACTTTTGGAGAATTAATTCCTTATGTCGGAGTTGTTCCCTTCTGGACATTATCTGTTTTGTTTAATTTAATCGATACAGAATAAAATGACATTTGCCGATTACATTATATATATTTTCAATCTCGGTGTGGCAATGGGAGCCGTCCTCGCTTTTATCGTTATTGCCTATAGCGGAATAAATATCTTGAGCTCATCTGGAAATCCTTCAGCTAAACAGGAAGCAAAGAAGAAAATAATTAGTGCCCTGCTTGGGCTGGCTGTTCTTCTTGTTTCATACGTTCTTCTAACAACAATTAATCCTGATTTAGTCGCTCTTAAAAATGTTTCTCTGGTTGGAGTTCATGTAGACATTCCCATTCTAACTCCCGAAGTAAAAAAAGAGGTAAAAGAGACAATAACATTTCAAGAATTGCCAATAGGAACATTGGTAGAAAGTATTCTATCCGGAAATTCTTCAACCAAAAATGCACTTGAATGTTACGAATACAATGAAGACGGAAATATTATTGATAAAAATAGTGACGGACAAATAAACGAAAAAGATATTATTCTCGATAGGGATATTTTTTATTGCATGAAGGACCTCGAAGAAGCTCTCAGGAAAAAAGCCGAAGTCGAACTTAGCCGATTAATAAAAGAATTAGATGTTTTAATGAAGGAATGCGAATGTTCTAGAGTTTATACCGCTCCCTTCCCTCCTAATCCTTTAGGAAGAATAGGAATGACAACAGGTACTTGTGTTTGTCCTACTTGCGGGGAATCATACTGTAATCTTTGCGGTCATTCACACACGGGATGTCCAGAGGCTCCTGGAAATAATCTTGTAGGAGAACCGGAGCTGGAACAGTATCCTTACGATCCTTGTCCCAACAGAAAGCAAATAGACTGTAAAAGAGAAGAGATAAAGCAATTGATGGACGGAAGCGATCCCGAAAAGATTTGCTACGAAAAAGGATGGATAAAAGAAGATGCTCCTAAATATCCAAATATGGTTACCTTTAAAGACGGGACAGAAAGACTGTCCGGCTTTAAGGATTATTTTACAAATCAAGTAAATAAGTTGAAGCAGGTAGAACTTAGCACTAAAAGGCCGTTTGGAGAAAGATTAAGTATTGCTGAATTCCATAGCCTTCAAAATCAAGATAATTCATCTATCCTTGCATCGACTCCTTTTGAAGATTATGATATTTCCAGATATTGCGATGATTATTGTGTACAGAAAGGATATGATAATAATATAGAAGTTTGCGTCAAATATGATTTAAACGAAGCAGAAAGAATGTGTAAAATGGTGAACGGCCAAGAAAGATATTTGTATGATGGAGACCCTGCGACATTCTACTTTAGTCAAGAATATAACGATAAAAAACAAAGAGAGACAGCCGTTGATGCGAGCAAAGACGACACGTGTAGTGTCTATGATAAAAAATATTCCGGAGTCATACCCATAGGAGAAACGGTCGATGAAACCGAACGATATGGAGAAGAATTGGTAAAAAGAATAGAAGATTTAATTAAAGAAGTTAAAGAAGTTTATAATTCAGGATTAAGCATCGCTGAATTACCGAATAATTGCGATGGCAGTAATTGTAAGCTTGCGAGCAGTAATTGCTGTGTCCGTCCGCAATGTAATTCTAACAGTACGTGCCCTTGCCCGAGCATTTACTATACTACCTGTTATCCCGGAGAAGCGGCAGAAGATTATCCTTATCCTGAGTACTCTCGTGCATATATTGGATGTTCTGACCTTTGTATAGAGCACGGAGATCCTATGCCTCGTTTTCCTTTACCACGAGAACAGTATTGGGCTTGCCCCTACAGGAGTTTTTGCGATTTAATTAAAAGTATATACGCAGTAAGAGAAATAGATGATTCTTGCTATGACTCCACAAAAGATGAGGCAGAGGCAACTTTAAGAATTTCTAATTTAGCCAAAGCAGGAGCCTTGCAGAGATGGGCAGAAAGAGAAAAAAGATTATTTGCATTATCTTCTGTCGACAGCCTTGAAGAAATCAGAGAATTTGATCCAGCTGCGGGGATTGAGCTTGTTAACACTATCTGTCCTGAAGACATGAGACCAGATAGGAAGGAAAAAATATGCGACATAGATGACGAGGTTTGCATTGAAGAAAATAAAGAAATTATAGAAAACAAAAAGAAAGTCGAATGCAACAGCTCTCTTACCGAAGGCAACACGATTAAAAATAGGTTTGTTTTAATAGAAATGTTACTTGATTCAAGAAGAAAGATGAACTCTTGTATTACCGGCTACGGTTCGTCTTATAAGGAAAATAAATCTCAAACGCAAATATTTAATTGTTTGGAAGGAATTAATCATGTGACCCTAGACAAATTAGTTATCCTTCCTGATTTTCCCTATCCTAATACTAAAAATGAAGGATATCAAAATTGTTATCCTTATAATAGTTTAGATTTGACGAAAGAGCAAAGAAGCAAATGTTTTCAGAATATTAATCGTGTCGGCGACGGAACAAATCCAGGATGTCAGATGGATGTTGAGGAATATATGGACAATTATTATTGTTGTAAGTAAAATGTAATCAATATGAATAATAAAACGAAGATATCGGTTGTTGCAGCAATAATATTATTAACGGCTCTACCAGCCATGGCGGCAGACATACCTTTGCTCGCCGGTTTTCCGAAGGATGCAACCGCCGCAGGATTTGTTGTTTATTTTTTCAACCTGATTGTTGCCTTCGGGTCTTTTATCGCCATTGTTATTGTGATAATGGCAGGAATAGAATGGATGACCGCCGAGGGCAATCCAAGCAAAATAGAGTCGGCTAAAAGCAAGATTAAAAATACTCTTTTAGGAGTAGCAGTTCTTATCGGCTCTTATGTCGTTTTAAATACAATTAATCCAGAATTGGAGACCATTAAAATAACTCAATTGAAATGTTCTCAGGGCATTATTGTGACGAGGATACCGCTTGAGGGTAGCAATGAAATAAGCCAGGCCTGTATTACCGACACGATGTCAAAAATAGGATATAATATCCAAGGTACTCTTGAGTGGAACTTTCAACCAGATTCTCTTTTGGCAGTTTATACTTATTCCGAAGAGGGTTTTACGGGGACACGGCAAGAGTTTTCTTGCGAAGCTGGATGTACCAGCGGAGAAATATCCGGAGCAAAATCAATCTTTTTCCTATGGAAAAAAGCCGGACTATATCTTTATGACGGATTAAATTATACTATTAACACAAAGCCTTTCCCTCTTTACACGGAGGACGGTATTTATAATCTATCCGAAAAGTCTTTTGATAATTCAACTAGTTCAATAAAGATATTAAATCCTGACCAGAGCAAGGAAAAAATAAATTATCAAGCAATCGTATTTACCGATCCGAATTATAGCGGTTCATGTTCTTTCCTCGCTCAAAATGTTCCTAACATGAATAGCGGGGTTGGTGGATACTATCCCACGCCTATTAAAAATAATACACTTTCTTCTTTGATAATTATAAGACAACCAGTCCCCGATTTGCCGGACGTAGGAGTTGTTACCCTTTATACTGCTCCAGACTGCGCTGAATCAACCAGTAATTCATCTGCTGAAGTTAAAAAATGCACCCTGAAGGGCTATGGACATCATAATATTTATAACGATAGCTATTTAGCTTGTACTGAAAAATTGGATCCGGGCGATGCGATTATGTCTCTTTCTATAAGCGGCCCCATCGGTGTAGTTTTAAGCAGTGCAGCAGTAGGCGTTGCTAATGGCAAGTGCGTATATTACGATATTAATTCTATAGAAGGAGGAGGTATTTGTCAGAGTAAATTACCGACCGCGATTTACGACCCAGGGAAAACCCAGCCGATGTCTTTTATTTTGTTTCCGGTAGAAAAAAGATAAAATGAATAAAATAAAAAAAATAGTTTTTTCGGTCGTTGCAGGATTAATCGTTTCTTTTCCTGCATATGCCGCAATTAAAATACCGGTTATTGCCGGCATTCCTCAAAATGCAACCGCATCTGATTTCGTCGTCTATTTTTTCAATTTAACCATAGCCATCGGAACGATTGTGGCCACGGTAATGATTATAGTTGCCGGCATTGATTATGTTAATTCAAGAGGTGATCCATCCAAAATAGAGGGTGCAAAAAAGAAAATCCAAGACACTCTTTTGGGCACAGTCATACTTTTAGCTTCTTTTATGATATTGAATACTATAAATCCAGAACTTGCGATTATAAAAATAGATGATTTGAGTAAAGAGCCAAAGTCAAGCCAAACATACGAAACAGTTAAACCAACAGGAGTTTATCTCTATAAGGACGACGGAGATTCCTTGGTTTTAAAATCATCAAAAGCTTCTTTGATAAATGAGGGTTTTGAGAGGAAGGTTAAGTCGATAGAATTCGTCAACGGGGAAAATTATGGATACGGTGCAGTTCTTTTTCCTGAAGGAGATATGGAAGGAAATTGTTCATATCTTTTAAGCAATAGCGATAATCTTGGAGCTTCTAACGCAGGTGAAAATAATCCTCCGATAGGCAAAGACACCCTTTCTTCTATTATCGTTTTTGAGACGGCTGACGGCTCCCCCGCTGTTAAATTGTACAATAATATAAACTGCAAGAAGAGAAGTGATGAATATGGCAAACAAGAAGAAAAAACAAGCGTTTGTACGATTAGTTCAGTGTCGGAGTTTACAAACATTAAAGATTCTTGCAAGGATTTCGTCGGAGATGTTTTGTCTGTTGAGGTTAATCCGGGAACGGCAATTCTTTTTAAGGATAAGGATAAGAATGCGTTAGGCCAATGCCAGTTTTTTACTGGAAGTGCTTCTAATTGTATCAATACGATTAAGTATAGCTACATCTATAATGCAAGTGAAAAAAGTCCGATTAAGCCCTTTTCATATATGACTTTTTCTCTATACAGAGAAGAATAGAAGTATTTTAAAATAGTTGTTTATAAAAAAGAAGATAAATTTTTCCATTGCTCTAAAGATAAAACCTCAGCTCTCTCTCCTGGCTTCAGATTATTATCAAGGAGCCATTTTTTAATAAATTCTCTATCTATTTTTAATTCTTTATTGAGGTTGCCGATCAACTGTTTTCGAGGGTGAGCAAAACCAGCCCTAACCAGCTTGAAGAATTTTTCATTTTTAGCAGTTCCTTTTGGGGTTATTCTTATCAAAACACTGTCTACTTTTGGCGACGGGACAAAACAGCCTCGAGGAATAACGAATAATATCTTGGGCGATGCATAATATTGAACGGCAACCGAAAGTATAGACATATCTCCTGGCTTGGAGCAGATTCTCTCCCCTACCTCCTTTTGAATAATTAAAAAGATATCTTCTGGCAAGTTTTTTATTTCCAAAAGATTCCTAATCAGAAAAGAAGTCAGATAGTAAGGGATATTAGCAACAACTTTATATTTTTTAAGCTTTGGGACATCAAGCTTTTCTTTTTTGAAAAAAGAAAGAATATCTTCATTAATAATGTCGACATTTTTAATTCCTTTTTCTTTTATGGTGTTCTTTAGGGATAAAACCATTCCTTCATCTTTTTCGATACAAACAACCTTTTTGACTTTTGGGGCCATTTCTAACGTTAAAGCTCCGGTTCCCGGCCCTATCTCCAAAATGGTATCTTTCTTACCGATACCGGAAAATTCCATGATTTTTCTAATCTGGTTTTTATCCTTTAAGAGGTTCTGTCCAAGGCTTTTTTTGAGTCTCGGCTGTTGACTGTTTTCGTCTCGTTTATATCTAATCATATCCCGTTTATTATATCCGTATGCACCCATTAAGTCGAGTGCTTGGAGTTAGCATTTTGCTGTGGAGAACCGCCTTGACATATGCATATATGGGTCTAAAATGTATATAATACTTGAATTTCAAGGATTGATTAAACTGCAGGATTTTAAACAGAAACCCTGTAACTCTGGCTTATTAAAACTAAAAACAAAATTTCAAATATTATTAATAAATTAGGTAAAAAAAGGCTTTTTTGGGCTTTTTTCGCTGTTTTCTGCGTTTTGAGCATTATCTTTATAGGTAACGGAGAATCCAGAGGCAAACAGGCCATTTTAAAGCTCCAAAATAACTTTTTAAGCATTGAATCAGCTTTTCAGCCAATTACTAATAATTTGATAATTCAACAGGGAAATATTTTAAGTGCCTTGCCTTCTCCCCTTTTTGTTTCTTCACAGACTTTGGGCTCAGTGTTTGATGAAGAAACGGCATCAAAAGATATTATTAAATACACGGTTGAAAAAGGGGAAACTTTATCAACCATAGCAGATAAATATAATATATCGATAGACACCATACTCTTGGCCAACGAATTGGATAACACCAAAATTCAAGTCGGCCAAGAGCTTTTAATTTTACCGGTCAGCGGGATTATCCATATGGTTGAGAAAGGCGAAAGCATAGATGCCATTGCCAAAAAATATGGCGCCAAAAAAGATGAGATAGTCAGTTATAATGATTTGCCTTCAAGCGGAGACGTGTTTATCGGAGATGTTTTGATTGTTCCTAATGGAAAGATGCCCAAGCAAGCCGTTCCCACTACGACAACAACTCCAAGTCAGAGCTACGCCCAGGTCACTCTACCAAATTCTTACTTTATCGTTCCAACCGTAGGAACCGTTTCTCAGGGAGCACATTATTCATACAGTTCAAACGGTAAAGCCTATTATACTTCTATTGATATTTCTAATGCTATTGGAACTCCGGTCGTGGCTGCTGCCGGCGGAGAAATTCAGATTGCTAAGAATAGATGGCCCTATGGTAACTATATTACTATTCTTCATCCGAATGGCGTTGTGACCCTATATGCTCATTTGAGCTTTATTGCTAATGGAATAGAGGCGGGCGTTAATGTCTCTCAGGGCCAGACTATAGGATACATGGGGAATACCGGGCATGTGGTAAGAGGTTCGGGAGGAACCGGATCACATCTTCACTTCGAAACTAGAGGAGCTGCTAATCCTTTATCAGCCATATTCGGCAGAGGAAGTAAAATTTCATACTAAATAAACTGAACAAAGGTTCAGTTTTTCAATAGATACGGGGAAATAAAAAGAAGGGCTACTCCCCTTCTTTTTTACAATCTTCACAATGGCACTCTTCGCAATTATTACAAGTCTGTGCTTCTGGAATGGCGATTAACCTTTCTTCCGGAATATTGCAATCGCATCCGCAGTTTTCACATTTGCCATATGTCCCATTTTCTATTTTTTCTAAAGCGAGATTAACGTTTTTAAGATTTTCTTCCATAGAGTGTTCGACTGGAAGAAGATTCACATATTCCTCAACCTCGTCAACCTTATCTTCTTCACTTTCATTCATTTTTGGGTACTGAGTCTGCCAATTATCCCCTTCTTTCTTGTCGGCAAAGGTTTTTAATTCTTCTTCAAGGGCAGCTTTCTTTTTTAGTAGGTCTTCTTTTCTTTGAGCTATGAATTCTGGAGTCATATAGTTTATTTTTTAAAAATTAAGAAAATAATAAATAAGATTATCAAGACTATGGCCAGCCTAACCAATATCTTAGAAAGAGTAGTTGGTTTTTTGGTCATATTTTTATTTGAGTTTTTCTTCTATTTCTACGAGGTCGGCTTTTATTTGTCTTGCCTGGCTGGCTACTTCTTGGTAATTTTTCTTTATTATTTTTCTTTTTTCTTCCAAGTCTGCCGTTCTATCTTCGATATCCCACCTTTCTTTTTCCATTTGTCTCCTGTTTTCTTCTATGTTTCTTCTTCTGGTTTCAATGTCGCGTAAAATTACTTCATCTTTGGTTTCATTTTGCCTTTTCTCAAGCAATTTTATTTCTTCTTCTGTTGATTTTTCTTTAAGCTGCACATCATTTAGGGTCTTGTCTAACTTGTCTTTCATTTTTGTGTTCTCGAACATCCCCCTTTTTATATTTTCTATTTCATCTTCAAGAGGCTTGAGTCTTTTTTCTAAATCCTGTTTAGTTTGTCCGAGGATTATTTTATCTCTATCTCTTTTTAGTATCTCAAGGTCTTGAGCTATTTCTTTTTCGGCAGCTGTTATTTTTTCTGCGTTCAAATCGCACTCTCTTAGCTGGAGTCTTAATGATTTTATTTCGTCTTCTTTTTCATCCTTTTCTTTTTCGATAGAATTCCTGTCGTCTTCAGTTCTCCACCTTTCTTTTTCAATAGCCCTTTTTTCTTCAGGAGTTTTAGCCAAAGCCTCTTTTTCTTCAATAGTCTTTTTGATTTCGTCTATTTTTATTTTTCTTTCGAGGACTAAATCAAGCTTTTTCTTAATATTACTTATTTCTTCTTCTATTTCTTTTTTTCTTTTTTCGAAGGGAGCGTTTTCATCCTTTATTTTTCTCATCTTTTCTTCAAGTTCAAGGCTCTGTTCGGCTATCCTTTCCAACTTAGCTTCATTTTCGTCAACTACTTCCACTTCTTTTTCAATAGCTGGTTTTTCGGTTTTTTCTTCCAGCTCTAGATCTTTAGCCATCGGGATTTCTTTTTCTTCTGGATCTTCAAGCCCTAATTCTAATGCACTAGGCAGTTCTTCTTGGGGTTTTTTAGGTTCGATTACCTCAGGGGCAGGTTCGGGAATGATTAAATCAGGTTTTGGAGCAGGCTCTTCCACGAGAGGTTCTTTTGGTTCGATTACCTCAGGGGCAGGTTCGGGAATGATTAAATCAGGCTTTGGAGCAGGCTCTTGATAAGTTTCTTCAGTAGCAATTTTTTCTATTATAGGAGATTTTCCTGACCCTTCTTGTAAGACTTGTTCTTTAATAATGTCTTTACTTTCGTTACTTAAAAGAGCCAGTTCGCGGGCGAGATTTTCGGCTTTTAATTTTTCTTGCTCGACGGCAGGGTCAATATTTTTTGGCGATTTTTCGATTGCAAGATTAACCTTATCTTTAATAATCATAAGTTCATTATCTGGTGGCAGCTTTTCTTGTTTCTGATTATTTTTTTCTGCCTTAGATTTTTTAATGTCAAGATTGGGGCTGCTTTTTTCAATAGAGTCACCGATATCTAAAGACAAGTTAATTGTTTGTTCTTTTTCTGCCGGATAAACCATGACCCCCTCGGCTTCCCGCATGTCTTTTTTCATTGTCCTAATTTGTTCTTTGTCTAAAAGAAGTTCTTCCATAATATAAGAGATGAATGTTTAAATGAAAAGGTGAATTTTGTGAAATTATTTCTTCGCCTCTTTTAATGATAGATTAATTCTACCTTGTTCGTCAATAGATATAACCTTAACTGGAACAATATCGCCGAGATTTACAATGTCAGTAACTTTTGCAACTCTCTGATTGGCTAATTGGGATATGTGAATCATGCCTTCTTGTCCTGGAAGAATTTCGGCAAAGGCACCGAAGTCTAGGATTCTTTTAATTTTTCCTTCAAATATTTCTCCTACCTTTATTTCTCTTGTGAGGCTGTTAATCCACTCAAGAGCTTTTTTGGCTTTCTCTTCATTGTCGGCGGTAATGAAGACTTCGCCTGTGTCCTCAATATCTATTAAGACATCGCATTCATCAATGATTTCGTTAATGATTTTGCCGCCAGTGCCGATAACATCTCCGATTTGGTCAGGCCTGATTTTAATGATATATATTCTTGGAGCATTGGGCGATAATTCTTTTCTCGGCTCAGGCAAAACTTCAGTCATTTTTTTCAATATTTCAAGTCTTGCTTTCTTCGATTGCTCTAAAGATTCTTTAATTATTTTTTTAGTTATTCCCCTTACCTTTAAGTCCATTTGTAAGGCAGTAATGCCATTTTTGGTTCCAGTGACTTTAAAATCCATATCTCCATAATGGTCCTCTTCTCCTTGGACATCGGTTAGGATAAGGTATTTTTTATCTTCAGTGCTTTTAGAATCGTCCATTTCCATCATCAGCCCCATGGCGATTCCGGAAACGGGGTTTTTAATGGGAACTCCCCCATCCATTAAAGCCAAGCATGCAGCACAGGTTGAAGCCATTGAAGAAGAGCCATTAGAGCATAAAACTTCGGAAACGACCCTTATCGTATAAGGGAATTTTTCCGCTTCAGGAATCATATTTTTTAATGCTTTTTCTCCAAGCATTCCATGCCCTATCTCTCTTCTTCCAGGTCCTCTTAGCGGTCCAGTTTCTCCTACGCAAGAAGGCGGGAAATTGTAGTGGTGCATAAATCTCTTTTTTCCTTCCATTTCCATTTCTTCAAATATTTTTTGGTCTCCGGGGGAACCTAAAGTCAAGAAAGACAAGACTCTTGTTTCTCCTCGACAGAATAATCCTGTTCCATGAACTCTGGGAATTACGGCAACGTCGCAAGATATTTCTCTGAGTTCGTCAGATTTTCTTCCGTCGAACCTTATCCCCTTCTCAATTACGCTTTCGTGAATAATTTTTTCTGTTTCCTTTTCGAAGAAAGAGAATCCGTATTTTATTTTTTTAGGGTCTTCGTGTTTTTTTAAATTTTCTGATAGCTCTTCCCTAATTTTATGTAAATCCTCTTCGCTGTCTTTTTTTAAAATATTTTGAACTCTGCCTGATAGTAAATCGGTGACCTCTTTTTCAACTTCTTCGTCTTTTATAGAAATAGCAGGAACGATTTTTTCTTTTCCCATCTTGCTTGCAATTTCTTCTTCAAAATCAAGAATGTCCTTGTGGTATTTATCAGCCAGTTCAACGGCCTTTAACACATCTTCCTCTGTCACTTCTTTCATCCCGGCTTCAATCATATTAATAAGGATTTCTTTTTTTGATTCGGTTTTTAATCCTGACAATAATAAATCTAAAGAGCCGGATTCTCTTTCTGCAAAAGTCGGGAAAGCAACCATTTTACCTTCTCTCATTCCTATTCTTACTGGAGCAACCGGTCCATTCCAGGGGATATCCGAGGTCGAAAGAAGTATTGAGGCGGCTATTAATCCCAAACAGGCTAAATCGCTTTCTTTGTCCCAAGATAGGCAGGTGATTATAATTTGAACATCTCTTCTAAAGTCGGCAGGAAACAAGGGTCTTATTGCCCTGTCAATCAGCCTTGAAGTGAGGATGGATTGTTCGCTCGGTCTTCCCTCTCTTTTCATAAAGCGTGAACCCAAGATTCTCCCTACGGCGTAGTATCTTTCTTCATAAGCAACAGTTAAAGGAAAAAAATCGATTCCCTCGATTTCATTCTTGCTCATGACGACAGTCGCCATGAGGCATGTTTCTCCGTGTTTTATAAAAACAGAACTGTTCGCTCTTTCGGCGAGATTTTTGAATTCTACTTCTAAGACCTTATTATCTATGTTTAGCTTGAAAGATTCTGTCTTCATAATTATGCCTTTAATCCCATCTTCTTAGTCAGCTCCTTGTATGAATTTTCGTTTGTTCTTTCAAGAAATTTCAAGAGCTTTCTTCTTTTCGAAACCATTTTTAACAGCCCCCTCTTTGAGCTCACATCTTTTTTCTGTTTTTTTAAATGCTCCAAGAGTTTTTGTATTTCTTCACTTAACAAGGCAACTTGGACTTCGGCTGAGCCGGTATCCGTTTCATGAACCTTGTTTTTGCTGACAATTTTTGTTTTTTCTTCTGTTGTTAACATATGTTTATATTATTACTGTATATTTCTGTGCCCCGTGAGGGACTCGAACCCACGACCTTGAAGTTAAGAGCTTCCTGCTCTACCAACTGAGCTAACGGGGCAATTTTTACTCCTTGTTGAAAAACTGTAATGTCCACTCTTTTCCTCCTAAGAATTCAATGAAGCTGCTTACTATAAACCAGGCGAGATAGATTATTATTAATCCTATTCCGATGGTAATCATAGCGTCTTTGCCCTGCTTGAACTTGCCAGGATCTCCGTTAGAAGTCATCATAGTGACCGCGGCCATGGCGAATCCGAATGCGGCCAATGGAGGAACAATGTCGTACAGAACAAAATTAATCACATTAACCAATGTTTCGAACATGTTATCTAGAGTACAAGCTGGCTGACCTTCGTTGCCGCAGGTAACCAAGGCGGCAAAAGCAGGCATAAAGCTTATAAACAAAAAAAACAATACGGAAGCAAAGATTAGTCTTTTTGTCTTTGTTCTAAGCATGTTAATTGACTTTGTTATGTGTCTGGAGTATATCCTGTTTTTTATAAAAAATCAAGCTGTTTTGTGCCCCCGGCAAGACTCGAACTCGCACCACTGGTTCCGAAGACCAGCACTCTATCCGATTGAGCTACGGGGGCTTGTCTTTATTTTTTTAGTTTAAGCCTGATTGGTGGGACAGTATCTTGGTCAAAAATAAGGCGGTTTTCAATCAGCTCCTTTTGTTTCGGGTTATTTATCAGTTCTTTAATCGGGCTCAATCTCTTGATTATCACGGGGATAAAGGAGATTAACATTAGTAATCCGGCCATTTCGTAGCCTTTAAAAGAAAAGGAAAAAATAATAGCAGCTAAAAATGATAAAAGGGTTCCCACCGAACCTGTCCAAATTATAGTAAAAACGACGAAAGGAATCAAGGAAATAACTAAAACTAAGGGAGAGATTACTAATAGTGCTCCTGCCAGGGCGGCTAAACCTCTTCCTCCCTTTAATCCGAGGAAGATAGACCAATTATGCCCGGTTACTGCTAAAACACCGCAGAAAACCTGGAATAATTCGGAGAAACCGAAATATCTGGCCAGATAGACAGCAAGAAATCCTTTTGCTACATCGAGGAGGAAAGTGAATACTCCCTGCCATAATCCGACATTTTTAAAAACATTTGAGCCGGAATTCTTTTTCCATCCTATTTCCAGCAGGTTTTTATTGGTTGTGTATTTGGTTATCAAATACCCGGAAGGAATGGAGCCTAAAAGATAGGCGTCGATTAATAGAAAGATAGGAAGGATAGCTTCATCCATTTAAGTATGCTTTATTTTTTATCTCTTTAATTTGATCAGTTAATCTGTCTTTGTGGGAAAAAATTACCAACATTGTTCCGAAAAGAGCAGGATAAAATAGTGTCTGGTCAAAAAGATATATCCACCACACGGCATATGCTTCTCCGATTAATCTTCCTATTATTTGGTCGGAAACAGCTTTTTTAAAGAATTTTTTGGAAATTCTTCTTCCCGCTAACGCTTCGGCGAGAATCATAAAACAAAGGATGGTAATAACCGAGCCGAGGAATACCTGCCAATTGAGATATAATAATATCCCGCCCAAGGTAGCCGCTCCCCTGCCTCCTTTAAAGTTAAGAATTATTGAATAATTGTGTCCCAAGATAGCAAAGAATGTTGCGATAGTTATGGAGAGTATTGTGTTCTCCGGCATTAAATTAGTTGCCAGGATAACAGCTATTGCACCTTTAAAAGCATCAAAGAAAAAAACTATTAAAAATGAAATTACTCCCCACGCCCTTCCTTTTTCATGCGAGGCAATTCTTAAGGCATTGAGTGCTCCAGTATTTTTTGAGCCGAAACTTCTAATGTCTTTATTCAGTAGAAGTTTTATGTATAAAAGGGCAAAAGGGATTGAGCCTATTAGATAAGAAGCTGCAGCGATTAAAAGATAGTTAATGTTCATTTTATTTCAATTATCCTTCTAATGAGCAACAGAGTAATGTTCCCGGTCCGACATGGGCGCCGATAACAATACTGGTTATGCCGATAAATTCTATTTTAACTTGCGGATATTTTTCTTCAATCATGCTTCTTAACCTTTGAGCTTGCTCAAGATTGTCGGCATGGGAAATAGCAACCCGGCATTTTTTTCCTTCTGATAAAGGATTTTTGATGGTGTTTTCTAATTGTTTAAATATGGCATTAGCCGTATCTTGAGCTTGCATTTTTAGATTAGCCGGCTTAACCAGTCCGTCTTTTATGGTAAGGATTGGCCTCATTCCTATTTTTTGCATCTGAGAAAGAATTATTGATAAAGCATGGTTTATTCTTCCTCCTGCTTCAAGCCATTTAGGGCTTTCAAGCATTCCGAAAAGAAAGGTCTTGGGAGAAAGCGTTTCCAGGGTTACCATTATTTCATTCCCCCTTTTTCCCTCTTCGGCCATTTCAGCAGCTTTAATTGCAAGTAAGCTTTCACTTGCGTCGGCATTAAAAGAATCAAAAACAAAGATTCTTTTTTGCTTTTCTTCTTCGACCATTTTCTTAGCCTGCACTGCGGAATTGTATGTTCCAGAGATAGCTGAACTTATAGTTATGCAAATAATATTTTCGCTGTTTTCCAGGGCTTCTTCAAAGATTTTTTTGAATAAGCCTATTGATGGTTGAGAAGTTTTAGGGGTTGTTTTTATTCCCAGCCTTTCGGCTTCCCTCATTTTTTCAAAAATATTGTTACCGGGAAGATTTATTCCTTCCGGCCAGTCGACAACAAAAGGAGCGACAATCATTCCAAATTTATCAATAACGTCTTTGGTCATAGATGCGCTTTCTCCTACTATTATTGTTGCGTTTTTCATATTTTTAATTATTATTGATTCCAAGAAAGAACCATTGAGCCGGGACCTATATGCCCCCCGACTGGAAAACAGATTAAGCTAACAAAAGCAATTTTTGTATTTTCAAGGGATAGGATTAAATCTTTCAATTTGTTCGCTTGTTCTATGTTGTCGGCGTGGGTTATGGCAATGTCGATATTTTTTCCAGACTCTCTGATTTTTTTCGTTGTTTTTTCAAATTCTTCGAAAAGAGCGGTGGCAATGTCTTTAATATTTTTTTTAACCCCGACAATTGTTAACTTTCCGTCTCTTAATCCAAAGACAGGCTTGATATCCATTCTTTCCGCCTGATTCATCATCGCGGGAACAAACCTTGGAAATCTTCCGCTTGCTTCAATCCACTTCGGACTCTTGTACATTCCTATGAGTTTTATATTCGGCAATTCTTTTTTTAGCTTTTCGATAATTTCGTTAAGATTAAGTTTTTGTTTAATCAAAGAAATTGCTTTTAAGGCAACGAGTCCTTCCGAGCCACTGGCATTCATCGAATCAAATACGTGTACTTTATTTTGCAATTCAGCTTCTAGAAATTTTTTGGCCTGTATCGCAGAATTATATGCTCCCGATATTTTTGAAGAAAAAGTTATGCATAAAATTTCTTCAAATTCTTTGAGTTTTTCCTTGAATACTGAGAGAAAATCGTTAATTGATGGTTGGGATGTTTTTATTAGGCTTTTTATTCCTCTTTTTTCCCCTTCCCTTACTTTTTCGTAGACATTGCCGGGTAGATTTGCCAATTCTTGAAAATCTAATTTGAACCTGACAACAGTTATTTTATTTATGTCGACAATTTCTTGCGGTAAATCAGAAGTTTCGCCGACGATGAGGCCTATTTTCTCTTTTACTAACTCCATTTATATTAATTGTTTATTCCTACAGAGCTTATTCTTTCAGAATATTCTTGTGCAGTTATTTGTCCTTTTGCGAACAGGTTAGTTAAGCCAGCGTAGTACAGTTCTTTAATCTGAGATGTCGGAATCGGTGCGTCATAGAATCTGGCGCTGTCTAAAAGTCCGGCAAAAGTAGTTGTAGTAACTAAGGCGTTAGCGTTTAAGCTGGCGCCTAAAGTAAGGTGGGAAGTTGAAGCGTATATGCTTGTGGCGCTTGCTCCATCGTTTGTCATGGTGACTAAAGCTGATACTCCGTCGACATATAAAGTTAGGGTCCCAGCATTAAAAGTGAATCCGACTAAGTGCCAATTTCCATCAAAGGGGGTTGCGCTTGAAGTAACATAGTTTTTATAATTAGCAGCAGTTGATTCCGCTCCGTCATTAGATACGATTACCCTAAGGGCACCAGTAGTTATCGCCGACATAATTTTCCATTCCCCTCTTACTGTTGTTGCTCCGGAGGCATCCCAGTGACCGAAAGCGACTCTGTCTGTAGTTGCTGGCGCGTTTCCTTTTACCCATATCATGGCGGTCATTTGATTTGTGAGGGCGTATTTGTCATTGTCAGCTAGCCAAACATAATCAGTAGTTGCGACACCGCCAACTCCTCCGTTGAAACTATAGCAGGTATTTTGAACACAATTACCATTTGCTTGAGTTAAAAAAGTACCTCCTACGCCAGTTCCGGTATTGTGATTCCAGATGTCTTCGGCGCTTCCGTCTAAAGGAATATCTGCTGCCATATCATTCATCAATGAGTTTCTTAGTGAGTTGTTGAATACCTGGGATTTAGCAATACTTGCCTGTCTAGTCATTCCATTCATTCCGACTATGATTAGACCAGAGAGAATACCGATGATGGCGATTACGACTAGCAACTCAATTAGCGTAAAAGCTTTTTTGAGAATAGAAGACATATCTTTTATTTATTTTTATTATTAATTATTATATTTAATATTATACTACTTGATTATCCAGCCGACAAGTATGCTTTGTGAATAAGGATTAATTATTATATTTAATATTATACTACTTGATTATCCAGCCGACAAGTATGCTTTGTGGACAAGCGTTAATGCTTGTAATCGGATCGGTAATATTTACAAAAGAAATGTCTGTTTTTTTAATTGTTTTAAGCTTTTGTTTTAATTCTTCGGCTTGTTCTAAGTTATCTCCGTGGACGATGACCGCTCTCAATTTTTTCCCCTCCTTTATATCCTTCCTCGATTCTTTTTCTATTTTATTAAACAATGCAGAGGCGAAATCGGTTGTTTTAATTGTTTCGGTGGGTATAATTTTCCCGTGTTTCATTTCTCCTAAAGCATATCGTTTTTCTTGTTTTTTATTAAACCAGAAAGGTTTTGCTTTTTCTTTATTCCACCAGTCAGATTTTTCTACGATGCAATAGAGGTTGGTTTTAATAATGGCGGTATCCAGTTTTTTTAGCACTTCCCTTATTTTTCTTTGTTCGGTTATCATTTCTAAAGCTTCAAGAGTTAAAAGAGATTGTCCGGCACTGATGTTTCTTGAATCAATTACAAAGACGTGTTCTCGTTCGACATAATTGAGCATTCCCCTTCCCTTGGTTGCGGCTTCGTAGTTTTTAGAGAGCCTAGAAGAAGAAATTATGCATAAAATATCTTCAAAATTTTCCAACTGTTTCTTAAATGATTCCATAAAGAATTCAGGCGAAATCGGTTCTATTTTGGGCTGAGAAACTATTCCCTGTTTTTTAGCCTCTTTAATTCTTTGGCATATATTTTCTCCGATAATACTTTCCCCTTCCGGCCAGGATATTTTTAAGGGTATTACCTCTATTCCGTAGTGAGCCACTATTTTAGCCGAGAGGCCAGCTCTTTCATCGACAACAATTCCTACAGAAACATTTTCAACCGATTTTTCTCCCGTTACTTCTTTGGCCATATCTTCTATTCTCAAGTCTTCAATTTTCCCCATCTTTTTAATAATGTCCCTTACTTCGTATGGATCGTCGGTGTGAATGTGTATTTTCGTCCTTTCTCCTACTTGGATAACATCAAGGCAGTTGCCCAAATGATGAAGTTTTTCTTTAATCTGTTTTTCCGAATAGTCTCCGTCTTCAAGTAAGGAAACCACCTCATATCTATTAGATAATATTTGGACAAATCTTTTTGGCCTGTTAATTTCTTCTTTTTCAAATGACTTGATGACAAATGGTTCTGACTGTTCTTTTAAAGTATCCAAATATGTTTCGATAATCATTAAAAATCCTAATCCTCCAGCATCAACCACGCCCGCCTTTTTAAGCAGTTCCATTTTATTCGGGGTATCTAATAGTGCGGCGTTGGCCTTTTCTAAAGCGTAATAGAATATTTTAACAATATCTTTTTCTTCTTTGGCTTTTTCATTGACCCCTAAAGCAAAAGCCTCAATAACATCAAGCATTGTTCCCTCTTTGGGATTTTGGATAGAATCTCTGGCTCTTTCGTACCCTTTTGTAAGAGCCTCTCCTAATTTTTTGGCATCAACAGTTGATTCTTTGGCAATTACAGGAAAAAATCCGGCTAAAAATCCGGTATAGATTATTCCAGTGTTGCCCTGAGCGGCAGTCAGTGCTCCGTCTAAGGCGCTGTTGCTTAGTTCTTCGATTGAATCAAATTCTTTATTTTCAATTGCTTCTTTTATTCCCTTCAGTGTTGCGGCCAGATTATTCCCAGTGTCCTGGTCCGGTACGGGGAAAACATTTATTTTATTTACCTGCTCCTTATCTCTTTCTATCCTTTCATAAGAGAAAAGAAGCATTTTTTTAAGTTCGTTTTGTGATATTTGTTCCATAAGTAAAACAATCTACGTGTAGTATCTTATTTATTTCATTCGATTTTCCATGTCTTCTAAGATTTTACTGGCCATGTCTTTTCCTCCCAAGCCGAAAGAAATTCCCAGGGCAATAACAATAACAGCTACCACTCCAATAAAGATTGTTAAAATTAATGTTTGGACTATTTGTAATTGGTAGAGAATGGCCAATATTGCCAAAAGCCAGGCACCAGAAGAAATAATTTCTCCCAAGAAATTAGAGTAGACTATTTTTTCTTTTTCCATGCTGCCGACAACTATTTTTTTACTGAAATCGGCTAAAAATACGGTAAAAATGAAGATAAGGATTGAAATGAAAATATTAGGATAGTATCCGACAACGTCCCCTATCAGTTTGCTTATAGTATTTAGCTTTAAGATGTCGAACGAGATAATAAGGAAAAGAAGGAAGAAATATATTTCAACAATCAAACCGAAGAACTTAGGAATATTCATTTTAGCATCAAACTTGTCGAAAAATGTTTCCCAACCCAAAGACTTCAGCATCTGGTTTAACCGCAATTTGTTTAAAAAATTAATAGTGATATTTTTTATTTTTCCGGCAATAATCCATCCGAAAAATATAGTTATCAGCGCCCAGAGCAAGTCGGGTACGCGGACTAATAATTCTTGATAAAATAGATCTAATATGTTTTGCATAAAAATAATGGTTATTTTTTAACCTTTTTAATCTTATATTACCACTTGGCTTTGTGCAACCCTAAGTTGTACCCAATCCTATTAGATAAAACATGTAATAAAAATGTCAAGACAAATAGAGTAATCCAAAATTCAATAGATAGGTGAATCAGTGGTTGCAAAAATATAAATGCACCGATGACATAATTGGTCTGGTCAAAAGGAACAAAAGCGACTCCTGGTCTCAATCTCAGCCTTCTCTTTATGAAGGCAAAAAAAATGTCTCCAAAAACAATGCCGATAGACATTAAAATGCCGAAAAGCCAGGAATTGATAGATTGGTAATCAAATCCGATGGTTTGATAAAGAGAAAGATTGTAGTACTTGTGAATAAATAAAAATAGCTGGGTTAAAAGAGTGCAGATAATGATTTCAGAGAATAATCCTCTCCAGGTTTTGTGGCTGCCCAATATCGGCATTCCATTTAGCTGTTTTCCTCCATCAATAGGCTTGTTTAAGCCGTTCAGAATATTGAAAGTATTGGCTAGGGGCGGAAAAGCATTGGCAACCCCGGCCGGAAAGAAGAAATATATGCAGGATAGTATATATATGTAGTTAACCACAAAATTTATTGGATAATTTATTCATTAAGATAATTATATATTAAAAGTTAATTATAATCAATCAGCTTTTAATTATTTTTTTCTCTGTTCCCTTTTTTAGTCTTTGAATATTTTCTCGGTGAGTCCAGTATACTATAAGAATATAAAATAAACTAATTGTCAAGTAGGCAAAAGAATGAGTTTGGAACCAGAACAATAGAGGTATAAACCAAATGATTATCAAATTAGTTAAACTCATTATCTTAATTGTTCTTAATGCAACGATCCAAACTAATAATAATATTAATGCGTATTTCCACCCGATGATCCAAATAATCGAAGCAAATATTGTTGATATGGCCTTTCCTCCTTTAAAATTAAGCCAAACAGAAAAGATATGGCCAATTATCGGAGAAATAGCCACTAAGGCCATATACCATTCGTTGGTTATATAGCGACTTGCTATATATATAGGAAGAACGGCCTTTAATATATCTAAAGCCCCAACCAAAAAAGCATATTTAAAGCCAAGCACCCTTGAAACATTAGTCGCTCCGATATTACCACTTCCCTGCTTTGTGATATCGATTTTTTTTGACTTTGATATTATATAGCCGAAAGGGATAGAGCCGAATAAATAACCCAAGACAATGAAGATTATTAGCAGTATATATTGTTCCATATATTTTAAGACTAATTATAGTCGGGATGCCGGGATTTGAACCCGGATTACAGACTCCCGAAGCCTGCATAATGCCATTATATGACATCCCGATAGATGTTTCACGTGAAACATTTTGTTATTTTATTTCATTCTGGACAAATTTAATTCTTTCTGGACATTCTGGACACGATTCTGGACAAACTGTGGACATTCTGGACAAATTGGGGACAATTCTGGACACGATTCTGGACAAACTGTGGACCTGATAAGAATCGAACTTATACCACCACCGTGTGAAGGTGGCGTTCTACCATTAAACTACAGGTCCTCAAATGTTTCACGTGAAACATTTTTGGACTTTTTAAACTTAATGTTATCTTCAGTTGCTTAGTCGTAGCTTTCTTTTAGCTCAATATGGCCTCTGGACGTAATCTATTTATAAGATTTAACCAATACATCTCTTTTTAGGACTTTCAACGATAGCCGAATCAATAATTTCTATTTGTTTATGTTTAATCATATGATTAATTAATAAACTGTGGACCCGATGAGAATTGAACTCATATCTCTGCAATGCGAATGCAGTATTCTACCGTTGGACTACGGGCCCGGGCAATGTTTCACGTGAAACATCTGAAGATGTGTTTCACGTGAAACACTATGTTACCCAGTATTTTTCTTTAGTCATCTCATCTTCCTTAATAATAACTTTATTCCTTTCTTCCTTAGCTTTTTCAGCTAAATTCTTTAATTCAGCTTCATTTAAGCTTCCTAGTTCCGATAACCTCTTGCTTAAGTACGCTTTATCGTTATTTTTAGGTTCTTTTAGCACATCTTCAAATAATATATCTAATATCATGCCTACCTTTGGGGACGGCTGGATATTCAGTGTTTTCATTACTTCTTCTCCGTTAATCTTTAACATTTTAACGGAAATAGGGTCTTTTGACACCTTTTCAATCATATATTTGAAGTGCCTTAGCTTATATGGTTCTGCTTTTGGGCATCCGGACCCGATTCTATCAGCCATTCTTAACTCCAGCAAATCTTCCATATTTTCAGCTCCTACATTTCTAACCAATCTTCGGACCGAAGCTTCTCCTACTTCATCTACATTGTAGTAAAATAGATGGTATCTTACCAAATTAACGATCTTTTCTACATCTTTTTTGGGAAACCTTAAGCGATTGAGTATTTTCTCGGCCATTTGAGCTCCGATAATCTCATGGTTATAAAAGGTAGAGTCATTACCTTCTCCCCGCTTAGTCTTCGGTTTTCCTATATCATGTAGTAGGGCAGCCATGCGAACCTCGAATTTATAAGCTTTATGACTTGCGAAATTGAGGCATTCGAGATTATGCTTGTAGCAATCATAGATATGATGCTTGTTTTGGGCGACTTCGTATCCTTCCTCCAATTCCGGCATTATATATGTTAATAATCCTTTATTTCTTAATGATTCAATTCCAGCAGCCGCATTCTCACTATCGATTATCTTAATTAGCTCATCTCTAATCCTTTCTTGGGATATCTTGTTCAATAATTGAGCGTTATCTTTGATTGCTTGCTTGGTTTTTTCTTCAATTGTCCAATCATCACCTAAAGTAGTCTTTAGTCTAACCGCTCTCATCATTCTCAAGGCGTCTTCTTGGAATCTATCGCTCGGAATGCCTACAGCCCTAAGAATATGCTTTTCGAGGTCGTTTTTTCCGTTAAACATATCGATAATCTCCATTTCGGAGCCATTTTTTAGGGATATTGCTATAGAATTGACTGTAAAATCCCTTCTTTTTAGGTCTTCTTCAATGGTTTTAGACCAGCTAACCTTATCTGGATGGCGACTGTCTGTGTAAGTCGCTTCGTTTCTATATGTAGTTATCTCGATAACTTCAAATTCGTCATTTTTTTTGGGGAAAGCTACCCCGACTGTGCCGAAGTCATTTTCGTAAAAAGTCTTGATTTTTAGATCTTTAAAGATTTTCTGAGTTTGTTCGGGAATGGCATTGGTGGCAACATCCCAGTCAGCCGGGGATACGCCTCTTAGAAAATCTCTGGTGCACCCGCCGACAATATATGCCTCAAATCCATTTTTTTGCAAAGCTTCAATACAAAACAAGACATTTTCAGGAATTTTTTTCAAGTCCATTTTCATGATTTAATAATATATTAAAATTTAAGACTTGACAACTCCTTTTGTTCTGATAAAATGTAATTAAGAATAGAGTAGATTTTTGATTGGTCGGATGGTTCCGACCTTTTTATTACCAATTTAAATAATAATTTAAAAATATGGACTTTCAATCATTTTTATCAGCGATGACGCAAATATCCGAAGAGAAAGGACTATCACCGGAGAAAGTTTTAGATACGGTAGAGCATGCCTTGGCTTCGGCGTATAAAAAAGAATATGGCAAGAAGGGGCAGGTAATTAAGGCCAAGATAAACCCCAAGACCGGAAAGGTTGATTTTTGGAGAGTAAGAGCTGTTGTTGATGACACCATGGTTTATATCCCCGAAAAGACAGAAGAAGTTGAAGGGGGAGCAGAACCAACAGAAGAAATAAAGATTAAACTTAAGGATAGTTATAGGCCGACTGAAGCGGAATTAAATACCGAAGAAATAGAAAAAGAAGGGGAGAATGCAGAGAGAAGGGTAAGGTACAATCCAGAAAAACATATATTAATAGAAGAGGCTATTAAAGAAGACAAGAAATTAAAAGCCGGCGAAGAATTGGTTATTCCTCTTGAAAGCAGGGATGATTTTGGCAGAATTGCAGCTCAAACTGCAAAACAGGTTGTTTTACAGAAAATAAGGGAAGCGGAGAAAGAAAATGTTTTGGCCGAATACAAATCAAAGGAGGGTGAAATTGTTTCAGGAATAGTTCAAAGAATCGAAGGATTGAATATTTATTTTGATATCGGTAAATCTCTAGGAATCCTTCCTAAAGAAGAGCAGATAAGGGGGGAGTTCTATAAAGAAGGGCAGAGATTGAGGCTATATGTTTTAAGAGTTGATACTACTCCAAAAGGACCTATTATTTTACTATCAAGAAGTTACCCGAAATTGATTTCTAAGTTATTTGAACTAGAAGTTCCAGAAATATCCGGCGCTCAAGTTGAAATTAGAGCAATTGCCAGGGAGGCTGGTTCAAGAACAAAGATAGCCGTTTCTTCTTCGGCCGAAGGAGTTGATCCAATCGGTGCCATGGTTGGCCAGAGGGGAGTAAGAGTTGCCGCCGTTATGTCAGAACTAGGCGGGGAAAAGATTGATATTATTGAATACCATGAAGATACAGCCAAATTTATTGCCAGCGCTTTATCTCCGGCCAAAATTATTGATGTTTTAGTCCAGCCCAGAAATACGGCTATCGTTATTGTCCCTAAAGACCAATTATCTTTGGCTATTGGAAAAGACGGTCAAAATGTGAGATTAGCTGCTAAACTAACCGGTTGGAAAATAGACGTCAAAAGCGAAGACCAGATGAATGAGGTTAAAAAAGAAGAGGAAGAGCTTCATATTGATGAAGAATCAGAAGAATAATACTTAAAGAGATGAAATACGAAATTAAAGAAATATCATCAATTAAAAGAAAGGCGGAAGTTGAAGTAACTCCTGAAGAATTTGATAATTATTACGCTGAGGCCTTGAGAGAAATCGTTAAAGATGTTGAACTGCCCGGCTTTAGAAAAGGAAAAGCTCCGGAAAATTTAGTTGAAGAAAAACTTAATCCGGCCACTGTTTTATCCGAAGCGTCAGAGCACGCGATTAGAGATAATTGGATTAAAATTATTAAAGAAACAAAGATTGAAGTTGTGTCTCCTCCTCAGGTAGAAATAGTGAAAGTTGCCAAGGGGAATCCTTTTATTTTTAATGCGGAATTTGAAATTATTCCTGAGATTAAGCTGCCCGATTTGCAAAGTATCGGCAAGGGTATAAAGAGGGAAGAGGTTAAAGTGGAGGATAAAGAAGTTGAGGACACTTTAAATTGGCTGCAGCAATCAAGGGCTAAGTTTTCTGAAAAGGAAAGCGGAGCGGAAAAGACCGACTTGGTGGAATTTTCTTTTAGTTGCTTGAGTATTAAAGATGATGCAGTAAAAAAAGACAGAATTGTTTTGGGTAAGGGCCACTATATCGAAGGGCTTGAAGACGTGATTACGGGGATGAAGAGGGGAGAAGAAAAGGAATTTGAAACCGTTAATCCTCAAGAAAAAAAAGAGAAATTAACTCTTCGCGTTAAAGTTGATTCGGTAAAAAAAATGGAATTGCCAGAGATAAACGACGAGTGGGCCAAATCTTTAGGGCATTTTGGGAATATAGCAGCACTAAAAGAAGATATTAAGAAGGGGATAAAACAAGAAAAAGAAATTGCTGAAAAGCAAAAACAGAGAGAGCAAGCTATAAATAAAATACTGGAAAAAGTCAAGTTCGAAGTCCCTCAAATTTTAATTGAAAGAGAGGTTGAAATGATGATTGAAAACGTTAAATCAAGAGTTCAAAGCGAATTAGGCATGGCTTACGACCAATACTTATCGCAAATCAAAAAGACAGAGGAAGACGTTAAGAAAGAATTTGAGAAGATTGCCGGAGAAAAAGTAAAAGGGTTCTTGGTCTTGAACCAAATAGTAAAAGATGAGAAAATACAAGTAGAAGAAAAAGAAATAGAAGAGAAGATAGAAGAAATAATTAATCAATATCCGGATAAGGAAGAAGCAAGGAAGGGAATAGACATGGAGCATGCGAAAGTGCACATCGAAGACGAGCTGAAAAGAGAAAAAATATTCCAATTATTCGGATGCTAATATATAAAGGTATGTTAATTCCAACTGTAATCGAAAAAACACAAGCCGGGGAGAGGGCATACGACATTTATTCCCGTCTTTTAAAGGACAGAATTATTTTTTTGGCCGGAGTTATTGACGACCATTTGGCTAATACTATTGTGGCCCAGATGCTTTTTTTGACTTCAAAAGATCCGAAGAAAGATATTCAATTATATATCAATAGTCCTGGAGGTTCAGTGACCGCGGGATTGGCTATCTACGACACAATGCAGTATATAAAGCCAGACGTTTCTACTGTTTCAATCGGAATGTCAGCTTCAATGGGCGCCATGCTTCTTGCTGCCGGAGCTAAGGGGAAGAGATATGCTTTGCCTAATGCAGAAATCCTTCTCCATCAGGTTATGGGCGGGGTAAGGGGACAGGCCTCGGAAATAGAAATTACCGCTAAACAGATATTAAGAATAAAGGAAAGTGTAAACAAGATTTTGTCAAAGCATACGGGCCAGCCTTTGGCTAAAATTGCCAAAGATACCGACAGGGATTTCTATTTAACAGCTGAAGAGGCCAAAGAATACGGAGTCGTGGACGAAGTCATCCTTTCTAAAAAATAATTCTCTTGACAAGGAAATAGAAAAAGGGGAAAATGTTATTAACAAACATGAATTTTAAAAATTCAAAAACATTTCCCTTTTTTTAATTCGGAATTAATTCCGAAATTTTTGGATAAAAATTTATAAGCTCAATATTAATTAAAATATGCACTCAAAAATACCTAAGAACAAAAAGTTTATCATAGGAGCTCTATCAGTTTTAATTTTAATTCTTGGAGCTTTTTTTATCTTTAAAAGACAGTCCACCGTTGATGTTTCTGCAGCAGGAGAGAGCTGGCTGATGCAGCGTCTGCCAACCTTTACTTACAAGAGACAAATAGAGATTACTAATCCGACCGGAGTTAATTTAACCGATTATCAGATTAAAATCACAGTTCCTTATGTATCTGAAATGCAGTCCGATTTTGATGATATAAGGTTTACTTCAATAGATGGGATTACTTTACTTCCTTATTGGTTGGAATCTATAGACACTGCTCCCAACCCAGACGTTGCCACTTTTTGGGTTAAGGTTCCGAGCATACCCACTGCAGGTTTAACCTATCTGTATATGTTTTATGGAAATTCTACCACAGGCACGCTTTCAAGCGGAGTAGATACTTTTGATTTTTTTGATGATTTTATCGGGACAAGTTTTGATGTAACAAAATGGACAGGAGCAGCAACATTAAATAATATTTCTCCTTATATAGCAACTATTCCTACGACCGGAACTCCAAGTACATCAATGTTAAGTTCGATATCGACATTTGGAAATGGATATTCTTTCCGTTCAAGAGTCAGCGTGGCCTCAGCATCATCTTATGCTGGTTGGGGATTTAGAACTTCGGACAATTATTATACAGATATGTTTTATGTTAATTATCCTGTTGCCGGTTCTTTTGGCGCACTTTCAAGAAATCCTTATCCGGCGAATAAAACAGAAGTTCAACTAACTCCGACCACTGGATATCATATTTATGATATTAGTAGAAACTCTACTGTAAGTGCGATTTATAGTGTTGACAATACAGTTGTTTCTACTATCACTACCAATTTACCAACAACAATTTCTCAATTACCCGCATCTTTTTATGGACACGCACAGGCTATCTCGGTTGATTGGGTTGCTGTTCGTAAATTTGTTATGTCTACGGGTCCTACTCCCTCTGAGCCTACTTATGTAATGTGGGCCCAACAACTATCCACAGCCAGCAAGGCTTGGGATCGCAGAAAGGCAATAACAATAATTAATACTGGGACAGCACTGACTGATTATCAAGTGCCCATTAATGTTACCTATGATTCAGACATGCAAACTGATTTTGATGATTTAAGATTCACCGATTCTACCGGAGCAACCCTTCTCTCTTATTGGATCGAGTCAATAGATACTGTCTCCAATCCAGACGTTGCCAAAGTCTGGGTTAAGGTTCCGACGATTTCTAATGCCGCCGCGACTATAATTTATATGTATTATGGTAATGGTTGGACTGGCCCTGGTTCAAGTGGAGCCAATACTTTTATCTTTTTTGACGATTTTAATAACGGTCTCTCTAAATGGATTCAGTCTAGTGGAACAGCTGTTGCTCCAGAATGGGTTCTTTATGGTGGAGAATTAAAAGGGTCAAACACTAAAGATAGATTAAAATCAATATCTACTTTTAGCGTCGCCACAACGCCCTTTGTTCTAGAAACAAAACATCGTTATGTTACTATGGCTGATATGGGTTTTATGTCCGGAGGATTTTATTCATCATATTATGTTGGTTTTGGAGCTATCCCTTTCGCGTCTAACTGGTATTTTAATAATGATTGGATAGAGCTTCCTGGCGGTGAATCGGGTTCGCCAGCGGCAACAGACTTATTAACAAAAATTGCCGTGAAAAGCAGTTCGGCCGTAGACCTATCTATCGCTAATTATGCTACGGGGGCGTCTTATGGTAGTGTATCAAATATTAACAGGTCAATTACGTCAATGCCCATTGCTTTAGGGGAAAGATATGATGATGATTATTTTTATAATTATGAAGCTTATTGGGATTGGATTATTGTACACAAATATTCTGCGGTCGTTCCAACGACTATCTTTTCTGCAGAAGAGGTTCCTACCGGAGTTTGCGGTTCTTCTAACGGCCAATACTTTCCGACTTCAGCTCCCACAACAGGCCTTTGCGCTACTGGCAATATAGTCACCGGACCTGTTGCTAATGGTGCCGGTATCTGGACTTGGACATGTACCGGTGTCGGAGAGACGATACCGACCAACTGTTCAACGTCTACATTTATAGGACGATACAAAAAATCTATTCCGATTAATAGTTCAGGCGGAGCATTAACTGATTATCAAGTGCCAATTACTGTTACTTATGACTCAGACATGCAGCCTGATTTTGATGATATAAGGTTCACTGATTCTACAGGATCTACTCTTCTTCCTTACTGGATTGAGTCATATACTTCAAGCAGTACTGCCAAAGTCTGGGTTAAGACATCTCTTTCGGCAGGTGCAAATACAATTTATATGTATTATGGAAATAGTTCTACGCCTTCTGCATCTGATGGAAATAGCACTTTTGTTTTTTTCGATGATTTTAATGGATTATCTCTGGACACCACAAAGTGGACCAGCACTGCATCGTCCGGCGTTAGAACATTTGCAAACAGCTTAATGTCTGTCTCCATATCTGGGCCTTTATCTTGGAACACCATTACGGCAAAAACAGATACGAATAATGCGACCGTGATTACTGGGTCTAAGCTTAGAAGCAATACTGCGACATCAAATGATTGTGATGCTCGGGTTGGTATCAAAACGACTGGTAATGATATTGGTGCGAAACTTACATTACACTCCAATGCATTTTATATTGCTCCGTTAAATGAAAATGTTGCGTGGGGGACAAATTTACAGACATTTTCTTTGGGCACATGGTATACTTTTGAGTTGAGACATGACTATTCTTCAACATTTTATTATCGGGTTGGTCAATCTGGAACCTGGAATTCATGGGCTATTAACCCTGCAGGAACTCATATTTCTTTGAATGTTCTTGCATATACTTCAGGAACAACAAATGCAGATTTTGATTGGGTATATCAGCGTAAATATGCTGCAACCGAACCAACTGTAGGTAGTTTTGGTGCAGAAGCATCAACTATCAATATTTGCGGTTCTGCAAACGGAACATTCGTTGCTTCGGCCCCTTCGGGAAGCGCCCTTTGTTCCGATATTTCTACAAATCCAACTGTTACTGGTGCCGGCCCATGGTATTGGACCTGTGCTAGTTATGGGGGATTATCCTCCAGCTGCATGGCCTATGCTTCTTCAGGCCTACCTTCTCTATCTGGTTGGAGTTATAAAAAGTTGGTAACAGTGTCTAGTGGTTCATCATTAACAAATTACGCCATGAAGATAGATGTACCCTATGTTACAGGGAAAATGAATGCTGATTTTAGCGATTTAAGATTTGCCAAGTCAGACGGGACAATCTATCCTTATTGGATCGAGTCAATAGATACTGTCGCTACTCCTGATACTGCCAAAGTCTGGGTTAAGATTCCTTCAATTGCCACTAGTCCCGCGACTACTTTTTATATGTATTATGGAAATAGTTCTGCGCCTCCTGCATCAAAAGGAGATGATACATTCCTTTTCTTTGATGATTTTTCTGGAACAATTATTAACACGACGAAATGGTCTAAAACAGATGCTAATAATTTTATAACTCAAAATGAAACATTAAATATTAGCGATGGTAATCAGGCGTGGGATAGTACGGAAATGCACACCAATACTACATTTGATAGAACGACCAGTGGAGTTATGGTTCAAAGTAAATATAAAACAACATTGGCAAGAGGAACGAACTTTTATGACTACACGATACTTGGAGTAAAAGATTCAAGCTCAGGAGTTGGTAGCAGTAGCTTTATTTACGATATGGTTGGCCTAGCGGCTAAAACGGATTGGCGTTTTCAAATTTTTCAGGCCGGTGCTGTTGTAGATCAGTTTGCGGGATATATTTATCCCAATACTCAATACGATACTAGAGAGATAATAAATCAGAATGGGGCTGGCACGAAGACCGAATTCAGTTCGGATGGTGGGCTTACTTGGACTACCTATGATCATGTTGATACAGCTCCATCAACGTTTAAAACAGGCTTCACACATTATCAAGGGGGAGATCTTACGATAGATAATGTAATTGTCCGTAAGTATGTTTCCAGTGAGCCCACTGCTTCTTTAGGAGGAGAATCATCTACATCTTCAGGGCCTCGTGCAGAAACTATGTATACGGCCGGACAATGGGATCCTTATGCCTATTGTGAACATTATTTCGACGAGGATACTCATACAAATTTATTAGATGGAGATGATGGTAATTTACATTTATGGTTTACGTACAAGGACGATACTCCTGGCGCCTACATCACAGACTACATGATTGCTATTGGAACCTCTTCTCTTGTTAGTGAGGCAGAAATAAATACAGGTTGGGTTGAAACAGATCATCTACCAACTGACGAGCAGCTGTATGGTAGGGTATGGGTAAAAATATCTCCAGGCGACGATCAAATAGCTTATGGAACGACATATAATTGGTGGGTTAAAGTTAGAAGCAATAGTGCCGAATCTGATTGGGCAACAGCAACATTTACAACGCCCGTAAGGCACTTTTCGACAGTAAGGGTTGTCCCTGTTGCTACCTCCGTTGATGGCGATATCCAGCTCTGTAGCGGAACAGATATTAGTGATTCGGAAGCTACTTGTTATTCTACTTGTTGGAAAGGAACAGGCCCTGCCGTAGTTGGTTCAACGGATTGGAAATGTAGCGTTTGCTATGATGGTGGAACGCCAGTTTCATGCTCTACTAATGGAAACATTATCATATGGAAAATTCCTGGGACTCTTGGCGATGATTATTCTTTTGCTCCAGGCGACGATATGAACTCTCCAAATCCATTTATTCACTTCACATCAACGGCTCCTAAAACGGTAGGACTAGAGATTGAAGGTTCTCCTTATTGTGGGAATGAAGCAATAATTGGCCCTGCTGGTAGCTTGTTGCCGAAATGGAGAGAGGTATCGCCGCTCTAGACTATCAATTTTCTTGACAAGGGCGCTAAAAACAGGGAAAATGTTATTAAAGATAAGAATTTTTAAAATTCAAAAACATTTTCTCTTTTTTGGCTTTAATTAGAATCAGTTTTTTATAAGAAATCTTACATTTATCGGTAATTTAAAAACAATTAATCAAAACATGAACCGAGAAATATTTAAAAATAAAAAGTTCATTATGGGAGCTTTTACGATTTTAATTTTAATTCTCGGCTTTTTTGTAATCCTTCAAAGAGGTGGCGATTTCAATGTTTCTGCGGCAGAGGGGCCTAGTGCAAGTAATATGTCAGTAGCTTCAGAAGAAAGTATCGCTACCATACCTTTAACTTGCTCTGTTTCTGCAAGTTGCACCTCGGGAACAACTTTATTAAAATTATACGATGCCACGGGGGGGCATGCCGGTTTGCCAGCTTCGACAGTGCATAGTAATCGTCTCTGTTGCTCTGGATTGACAGGGTTGGGAAGCAGTTGTTCGGGAATTTATGATACATTTTTGAAATTATACAGCGCATCCGATGGTCATGTTCAGAAAAAGACAGGAACTTATACCAATAACGCTTGTATCTCTATTGGGAATGGTTCAGTTTCTTGTACGTATAGTAGCGGGGGCTGTGAAGAGGGAAGCAATTGTTTGGCTTCAATATCTGGAGATGGTACAAATTCTCACGTAGGCAGTTGCGCCACATATAATACAAAAGTTTGTTGTCGAATTTCAGTTAGTACGCCACAAGACAATTCTTCTTCTTACTGCGATTACTATTTCGTTGACGATGTGTTGTATAAAGGAAGAAACGGCCAACTAGATATGTCGTTCATCTATACTGATACAGATCCTTATGCCACTCTTTCTCAATATAAAATTGCTATCGGGACTTCTTCTCTTGTTGGTTCGGCGACAGTAGTAACAGGCTGGATCGGTGGTGCAGCTGCTGAACCAGGAGAAAGAATAATATATGACGGAACGTGGGTGAAGACAGATCCAGGCGATGGAGATTTACTTTATAATAATACATATTATTGGTGGGTTAAGGTTAAGAATAATAATCTTTCAGTTCCAGAATCTGATTGGATATCAGCGGGATCAACATTTAAAACGCCCTTAAAGCATTTTCCATTGGTAAGAGTAGTCGCTGATAGGTCGATGCTTGTCGTTAATACTAATATGCGATTTTGTAGCGGAACAGATATTAACAATCCGAGCGACCCTTGTTATTCTACTTGCTGGACGGGAACTGGCAGTCCTGCTGATCCGTCGGATGCAGATAACTGGAAATGTAGCGTATGTTATGACAGTTCGGGAAATCCGGCTTCATGTTCTACTAATGGAAACGTTATTCAATGGAAGATTCCTGGAACCCTTGGGACAGATTACTCTTTTCCTTTTGGAGACGATATAGATTCTCCAAATCCGTCTATTAAATTTTTATCAGCAGGTAATAAAAATATAGGATTAAGTATTGCTGGCTCTGAATGCGGAAACGAGAAATTGTATAAGCTCAACCTCGGCAGTCTATTACCGAGATGGAGAGAAATATCGCCCTTTTAATAATGTAACGGCTATTTTCAGATTGAACCGAAATAATTTTTTCGCCCCTTGTTTTTGCAAGGGTTTTTTGTTATAACCTTTATAGGAGTATTATTATATAATTTTGAATTTTTGGTAATATTTATAATCTTTTAATGATAGTTTTCTAAAGTACAATTTTAAAATTGAAAATTGATAGACAGATTATTTATCGCGTGCCAAATTTTCATATGCAAATATGGAAACATTAATTTTAGTCATCGTGGCGGCAGCAGGACTTTTTGTTGGTAGCATTGTTGGATACTATATCCGTCAGTCTATTGCCAGAAAGAGGGCGGGAACAATAGAGGCTGAATTGCAAAAGAGGATAGTCCAGACTAAGCAGACAGCCGAAGAACTGATGAGTAAGGCCAAGGAAAAGGTTGAGGAAATAGAAAAGAAATCTTCAACAGACATAGAAGAAAGACAAAAAGTTATTATCAAGGCCGAAAACAGGATATTTAAGAAAGAAGAAGAACTAGACGTCAGAGAGAGTCAGATAAAAGACGGAGAGAAAGAAATAGCCGAAGGAGCTGTAAAGTTAAAAGGATTAAGAGACAGTCTCGAAGAATTAAGACAGGAATCTATTAAAAAATTAGAAAGAGTCGCCGGCTTAAATAAAGAGCAGGCAAAGGAAGAACTTTTAAGTAAGGTTGAACAGGAATATAGCGCCGAAGTTTTAGGAAAAATCAGAAGGCTTGAAGAAAGGGGAGCGGAACAGTACGAAAAGAAGGCTAAGGAGATTATAGCCACGGCCGTACAATCTTACGCTTTGCCTCAAGTTCAAGAAATTACAACTTCTTCAGTCGTTCTTCCCTCAGAAGAAATAAAGGGGAGAATTATTGGAAAAGAAGGAAGAAATATTAGGGCCTTTGAAAAAGCAGCTGGAGTCGAATTAATCGTTGATGAAACGCCTGGTTTAGTTATTATCAGTAGTTTTAATCCGGTAAGAAGGGAAATAGCCAAGATTGCCCTAGAAAAACTTTTAAGAGACGGCAGAATACAGCCGGCAAGAGTTGAGCAAGAAATAGAAAAAGCTGAAGAGGAAGTGAATAAAAAGGTAAGAGAGGCGGGAGAGGCTGCAGTATATGAAACAGGAGTCCTTGATTTGCCGGAAAAGTTGGTTCAAGTTTTGGGTCGTTTGCAATATAGGACTAGTTACGGCCAAAACGTACTAAATCATTCAATAGAAGTCGCTCATTTATCAGCCGCTTTGGCTTCTGAAATAGGTTTAAATGTTGCACTTTCCAAAAAAGCTGGATTATTGCATGATATAGGAAAGGCTCTTGACTATAAGATAGAAGGGTCTCATACTGATATTGGAGCTAAGATATTAGAGAAGTTTAACATAGACCCGGCGATTATTTCTGCTATGAGGTCGCACCACGAGGAGTATCCTTACGAAAGCCCGGAAGCGATGATAGTGCAGACTGCTGACCAGATTTCAGGAGCAAGACCGGGAGCAAGAAAGGATAGTTTGGAAAACTATTTGAAAAGACTGGGAGATCTAGAAGATATCGCCAATTCATTTGTCGGAGTTGATAAATCTTTCGCCATTCAAGGAGGAAGGGAATTGAGGGTGTTTGTTAAGCCTAAAGAAGTTGATGACTTGACCGCGCATAAGCTGGCAAGGGAAATAGCCCAGAAGATTCAGCAAGAATTGAAATATCCAGGTGAGATCAAAGTTATGCTTATAAGAGAATCAAGAGTAACAGAGTATGCGAAATAATAAAAGGTCGACAATATATATAAAAGATAATAACATATACTAAAATGACAAAAGACGATATCGCAGAATTAGTCGCTAGCAAAGTAGGCATTTCCAAAAAGGATGCCGTAGAGGCCTTAAGTACAATCATTGAAGAAATTACGAAAACTCTATCAAAGGGTGGAGAAGTTACATTAACAGGCTTCGGAACATTCAGAGTTGGTAAAAGAGCCGCAAGAGAGGGAAGGAATCCTAAAACAGGAGAAAAGATCAACATTCCCGCAATGAAGACTCCTAAATTCAAAGCAGGAAAAGGATTGAAAGACGCTGTTAGATAAACTTAAAAACAAAAGCCGCTCGCAAGAGCGGTTTTCTGTTTGTGGACTACATCCGTGTGAATTGGAACCAGATTATACGGGAACTACAAATCTTGCAACACTCAAAAACAAGATTAGATTTTCTTTTCTGAAATATAAACTTTAAACGTCAAGCGATGTATGTTTTGATGCGAGCTCGTTTGGTCTATTTTTGAATCTACGCTTGCAGAAACAACTTTTAAAAAAGATGCACCGACTTTGCCCCCTACTTCACTACCGGAAGATTCATTGACAACCACAGAAACATCAAAATCAACGAAATTCCCATCTATTCCACTCTCGTGTTTTACTCCGAGAATTTTAAACCTGTCATTTTCCTTATTAGCTTCTTCAATGCCATTAACTATATTTAGTAAAGCTTCTTTAATAAATTGTTTTAGTTCCATTTTGTTTAAATTAAATTTTAATGATTATGGTTTCTATAGATATGCGTAGATACATATAGATTTAAGTGGACCTGCGGGGAATCGAACCCCGATTAAATCCATGCCATGGACTCGTGATGCCGTTATACTACAGGCCCTAATTACATAAATATATTATACGAGTCTATATAAATATTGCAATGTGTCCCCGAGAGGAATCGAACCTCTATCTAGAGCTTAGGAGTCTCTCGTTCTGTCCATTGAACTACGGGGACGTATACGTTAACAAGGCCAGAGTATCATATTTTTTTGTTGTTTACAATATTTTTTTATGATAGAATATATAAAAGTTATGAGAAAATCTCCAATCGTAGAAATAGCAAAAAGAGTTTGTCCCGCAGTGATAACCGTTATCGCTTCACGCGACTTGCCTCAGATAGAAGAATTTTATTTTCTTCCTTTTAAAGGAGAGAGAGTTGCTTTTCCTAAAAAGGTGAACAATGGAAAACAAAAAACAAAAATTGGGGGAGGCTCAGGATTTATTGTTTCTAAAGACGGATACGTCTTAACCTGTAATCATGTTGTTGAAGATTTAGATGCCGACTATACCATTATTCTTGGCCCGGATAAAAGATATCCGGCCAAGGTTTTGTCCCGCGATTGCTTGACCGATACAGCCATTCTCAAAATAGAAGACGGAGTTTCTTTTCCTTTTTTGAAGCTTGGCGATTCAGATAGGGTTGAGTTGGGGGAAACAGTGATTGCCGTCGGAAATCCTTTAGGAGAGTTTGAAGATACTCTTTCTGCTGGAATCGTTTCCGGATTAAGCAGGAAGATAACGGCCTATAGTGGGACTCAAACAACATCAAAAGCAACTAGCCTAAGAGGCTTAATACAGACAGATGCAGCTATTAATCCCGGCAATTCTGGTGGCCCTTTGGTTAATATGAAAGGGGAGGTGATAGGAATCAATACGGCGATGATAATGGGGGCGGAGAATATCGGGTTTGCCTTGCCGGTTGACTACATTAAAGAAGATTTAAAAGAAGTAAGAAAGGATGGGAGAATAAAGAGGCCTTATCTGGGAGTAAAATATATTATTTTAAACGAACAGATTTCCAAGACAAATAAAATAGAATGCTGTTACGGAGCTTTAATTGTAAGAGAAATGTTCGGCGAACCGGCCGTAGCCAAAAATTCTAGTGCTGAGAAAGCTGGATTGAAAGAATATGACATTATTTTGGAAATTAATGGTAAAAAAATAACTCAGGAGAATAGTGTTAATGATATTCTTTCTGAGTGTGCGATAGGGGAAAAGATATACCTTTTAGTCCTAAGGAATACTGATGAAATAAATCTAGAGACTGTTTTAAAAGAAAAAAGATAGACAGCAATGTATTTATATAATAAGATATACGCATGATTAAAAATAAGATTACTTTAGCTTCAATAGCTTCTCTGGTTGGTATTTTTTTTGCTAAGACGGCCCTGGCTGTCTGCCCCGTTTGTGTTATTGGCGTTGGTGCCGGACTAGGATTGGCGAGGTGGCTTAAGATAGACGATACAATTACTGGTCTTTGGATAGGAGGATTGACAGTCGGCCTTATAATGTGGACTAATGAGTGGTTGGAAAAGAAGAATATCAAATTTACTGGCAGAAATATAGTAACAGCCATTATTTATTACGTAACGGTTATTTGGCCGCTTCACTCAATAGAAGTAATCGGCAATGAGTATCATACGCTGTGGGGATTTGATAAGCTAATTTTAACGATTGTTATCGGAAGTATTTCTTTTTTCTTTTTTGAAAAGTGGTATAGAGTAATGAGAGCGGAGAGAGGGAAGTCCCTTTTCCGTTATCAAAAAGTTGTCTGGGCAATATTACCTTTAATAATTCTTTCTGTTGTATTTTTCTTTTTAACTAGGTAAAAAATATTTAAAAATTTCTAATCGCATTAAACAAAAAAAGAGCTTAAGCTCTTTTTTGCTTTTTCTTATTTTTTGTTCGCGCGTTTTTAGCCTTACCTTCAAGTCTCGGTGGGCGAGTAAGGCGTTCTTCGCGTTGGATATCGTACTGTGTTTTTTTAATCATATGTTTAACTATATTTTAAATCAATATATCATAAGCGTCAAATATGATAATTTTTGATTGAGAAGATGTTAACAAAATTCTATTATTTTTACACATAATCTGTTAATATATAAGCATGGAAATAATTAAGAAAAATATAACGCTGGTATTGGGAATGTCTATCCCGATATTGATGATTTTATTTGTAGCGGGTAGCATTTATCTGCCCGGTCTTTTTGTGAAGCCGCCAAGCATTAATTTTTTATACTCAAGTGTTGATAGCGGTGATTATTATTGTGGCGATATACAACAATATTCTGTCCAGAACGGCCAGCTTATAAAAAATGAAATTAAGCATCCGGAAAAAGGAATCTACATGTGCGACGAGCCAAAATTATTCATCCAAGATGTTGTAAAAAATGAAAGTAAGCAGATTTCTTTTGATGAGGCAAAAAAATTAAATCTTGATAATAGCGTTATGTCGTCTGACGGATTCGAAGTTGTATATGGAAGCAGGGGAGAAGGTTTTTTCCCATTTTTCTTTTATTCCAGCACTAACTACGATACGAGATATTTAAAAGGTCATAATATAAGTAAAAAGCTTAATATTCAATTAAACGGAGTGTATTCTTACAGCTTCCATTTTATTGGATGGATAAAAAATTAATATGGCAACAAAAGAAGAAGTTTTGCAATATATTAAAACACTCGCTGAACAAAAAATTATTACAAAAGAAGATATCGACACGGCCTACGAAGCGGGGAGCGGGGTTAAAACAAATATTGTTTTAAATAAAAAACTCAGTATCGCAAATATTTTGTATTATATCGGAGGCGGAATTGTATTTTTAGGAATTTCAATTTTAATTTATCAAAATTGGTCAACGTTTAATTTTGTAACAAAAGTTTTAGCAACACTTGGTTCGGGCATCGTTGCTTATTTTATTGGATTGTTATTTAGTAGAGATGAGCGAACGGAAACTGCTAGCCCCGCATTTTATCTTATTTTTGCTCTTGTCGCACCGATTGGCCTTTATGTCGTCTTTGATAATGCCGGTTTTGATGTCGGCAGTTACGGATTGCAAAGCTTGATTTCCGGAATAGTTTTCAGCGCTTGCCTTTTATCGTATATAATTCTAAGGAAAAATATATTTGCTTTGTTCAGCATCATTTTCGGAACCTGGCTTTTTTTCAGCCTCACCAGTTTTATTGTTAATGACAGTCCATATCTTAACGATTCAGATTTTTACCAATATCGTATATTTCTTACAGGTCTTTCTTATATTCTTCTCGGCTATGAATTCTCAAAAAGTGAGCGTGCTCCGCTTTCGGGATTTCTTTATGGTTTTGGAATTTTGGGCTTTCTTGGAGCCGCCTTATCGCTTGGCGGTTGGAAGCCGGAACAAAATATATTCTGGGAATTAATTTTTCCCGTCTTAGTTTTTGGAACGTTGTTTCTTAGCGTTAGTATTAAAAGCAAAGCCTTTTTAACTTGGGGCACTCTTTTCCTTATGGCATATATCCTTAAAATTACCTCAGAATACTTTTCTAGCGGTTTAGGCTGGCCTCTTGCGTTAGTCATAGCAGGCCTCTCTATGATAGGTGTCGGATATATGTCAATTTCGATTAAAAATAAATATTTATCGAGCCCCTCGTAATATCAGTCCACCTATTTAGTTAAATTAAAAATGTCCGGGCATGTTTTGATTGATGGGAGAAGGAGAATGTAATTTTTTGTTAACCATGGGAAAAAATAAAGTATTTTTTATTTTTTTAATTATCGTCGGGGGAATATCTTTGGGCGTTTTTTGTTTTTTCAAAGATGGAGGATATCGCAATTTTTTGAAAAATGAAGATTGTTTTACGATAGAAGAGCTGACGGTAAATGGTTATTCAATGTATCCTTTAATTGAGCCAGAAGAGAGGGTTGACGGTCTTTTCGGATATTATAACTGTCATGAAATTAATAGGAACGACATAGTTATTTTTAATTATTCAGGGAACAAGAATATGATTATTAAATCGGTAAAAGCCATACCCGGTGATAAGTGGAGTATTGAAGAAATTGATGGCTATTACCAAATATTTGTTAACGACTCTCCACTCAAAAACTCAGAAGGCAATGATTATAAGCTTTCAGAAGCTTCATCAAGGGTGCTCAAAATATACATCAATGATTATCCTATTATTCCTAAAGATGCTTATTTATTATTAGGGGATGAAATCGGAGGGTCTTTAGATTCTACCCGATTTGGCTTAGCTGGAAAGCTTGATATAAAAGCAAAAGTAATTATTAAATGACTATTTTATTGACATATCAATGTTATTATGAGAAAATATTATCAATAATGCTTTATAAAAAATATGAATAATAAAATAAATATGAAAAAAAATTATTTAATAATTTCTCTTTTACTAATAGCTGCTTTAGTGATAGGGGCATGCCAATATTATGGTGCTTTGAACATGGAGCTTGTTAGCGCTGGAACTAAACCGGCCAATGGACACCTTTGGTCTGAAATGGAGTCTGGGTCTGACAGCATTCAGGTTTCTAGCAGGATGATAACTAATCTTACGGCTCCAATTAATCCGACCGATGTAACGAACAAGCAGTATGTTGATGCTGCGGGAGGATTGGTGACCTATAGCTCCTGCTATATTATTAATAAGAAAGTGGCCGGATTGACTTGTACTACTGGATATATCGCTCTCGCTAGTTTTAGTACCAGCACCTGCTGTTGGTCATTTCATTCATCATTAGGAGGAGGTTCCAATAATTCCTATGTTGTAACTGGAGTTGGAGGTTCAAATGTAGAATTTTCCTTTGGCGCGACGATTAGTTCAGAATTTCAGCCAATGGCTTGCCTTAGCGATTATTCAGCAAACGCTGGTACAGCTACTATAAAGGTAGGAAATATTGACCAAAATAGTAATGCTGGTTATGACACCAATGCTTCTGGAGTATGCCAAGGTGTGGTACATTCTCTTGTTCTCTGCTGTAAATAGATTTTAAATTTATATTATTTTGCGACAAAACACTCCTATGTTGGGAGTGTTTTAATATTAGTGGGTGCCATCGTAGAGGATATTAGAGCTGTGTTTGAGAAAATAAATGATGTGACAATGTATACTAGAATTTTAATTAGTGTAATTTTACTCCGAGATATGCTATAATCAATATATTAGTATCGGTTAATAAAATAATTTTATGTTAGTAGAAATTGCGGTTATTTTATTTGTTCTCTGGTGTCTTGGCGTGGTGACTTCTTACACTATCGGTGGACTTATTCATATTCTCCTTGTTATCGCAATTATTATGATTTTATTGAGATTGATCACCGGTAAAAGAATATAAGATTTTAAATTTTGTAATAATAAAATACTCCCAGAAGAGGGAGTGTTTTTATTAAAAGGGTCGGTTACGTGATACATTCAGAACTTTGGACTGGGAGGAAGTAGAAGCAGGGCTGGCTGATTTTAACCAAAAGACAGAATTGCTTATTTTAGGTGGGGGAGTATAATTATCTTATAATAACTAAAGTATAAAAATATGGGTATTGAACAAGGCTTTGGTGCCAATGAAGAGCCAGAAGTTGTTGGCGAAAAACAAATTTCTCAAGAAAAAGAATATAGTCAAGAGGAGTTAGCTAAAATTGGAGAAAATGTATTGAAAAATATTATTCTACGCAAAAAGGTAATCGAAAAATATAGAAACGGAGAATATGATAAAAACGTTGAGAAGTCTATGGAGGCTAAGGGTCTGGACATAGCAAACAAGCAAGATTATATCAATACTTGGATAGAAAATGCAGAACGTAAAATTGAAGAGTTGGAGTTATTGGTAAGTGGACAATATGATTGTTAGTCCAAAGTTAAAACACCCATCAGGGTGTTTTAAAGTATGATGGGTGACTAACGGGATTTGAACCCGTACAAATACCTCCACAGGGTATTGTGCTACCATTACACCATAGCCACCATAAATTAAAACTGTGTCCTCGGTGCGAATCGAACGCACAACCTACAGATTAGAAGTCTGTCGCTCTGTCCTATTGAGCTACGAGGACGTGATATATATTTCATACCAAAAATACAAGCAAAAAGCAAGGAATTTTTTGACTGAAAAGATGAAAAATGATATAAAAAGGAAGTAATGTCGGGGCATAGTGAAACGGCTATCACGAGTCCTTTGGGAGGATTTATTCTGAGTTCGAATCTCAGTGCCCCGAAGGCAAGCCGCGAGTGTAGCTCAATGGTAGAGCGACAGCCTTCCAAGCTGTACATGAGGGTTCGATTCCCTTCACTCGCTCATTCAACTTAATGGAAAACAAAAAGCTAAAAGTCGCTATAATCGGCGGGGGAGTAATGGGGCTATATATTTCTTGGAGGCTATCAGAAAAGGGGCACGACGTCTCTGTTTTTGATAAAAGGAAAGAAGATGAATTATACAAAAAGCCCTGCTCGGCATTGGTTTCGGAAAGGATTAAGCAATTTATTCCCATAAGCGATGAATGCGTAGAAAATATTATTAATTCTTGTATTATTAATTTTCCTAAAAAGAAAATAAGACTTAATTTTTATCCCAAGCATTTAGCTTTGAATAAAAATAGATTAATGCAAATCCTTTTAAACTTAAATAAAAAGAACAGAACCAATTTTTTCTTTGAAAAAGAAATAAAAGAATTACCCAAAGGATTTGATAGGATTATCGGATGTGACGGAGCAATATCCGTCACAAGAAAGCTTTTGAATCTAAACAGTCCGAAAATGAGAATGGGAGTACAAGTTATTTCAAATAAGGAAGACTATTCAGACATAACAGAAACGTTTTCTGATGGGGGAGGGTTTTCTTGGAAGATACCGAAAGGAAAAACAATCGAATTTGGCGTTTTAGGAGAAAAAAGCATTGAAGAAATTAAAAAAATAGTTAAGCGGGAAAATCTTAACGAAAAAGATATCAAGGGAGCACTGGTTCCCAGTCCAGGATGTTTTTTAAAAAATGCCGGACTCATTTTTCCCAAAGAAGATAATATTACTCTTTGCGGGGATACAATGGGCCTGACAAAACCCTGGAGTGGGGGAGGGATAATTTGGGGCCTTCACGCGGCAGATATTTTAATTAAAACTTTTCCGGATTTTAAGGAGTATAAAAGGCAAACAGTCGGCTTTTTTAGGCTTAAAGTACTAAAAGGACAGATATCTAATTTTTTGGTTCAGTTTTTAGGAAAACACTTTCCATATATCATTCCTAAGCAAATAAGATATGACAATGATTTTCCTTCTTTATTGGTTGCTTTTAAGGGGGAAAAGTGATAATCTTTATACATAACTTTAGGAGAGATGCCTGAGCGGTTTAAGGGGATGGTTTCGAAAACCATTGTAGGGTAATTCCTACCGTGAGTTCGAATCTCACTCTCTCCGCATTGGCTAAAGATATGCTTTCCTTTTTCAAAAGAGGTAAAAAAACAATACAAAACCTTGAAGAGGCGGCAAAAAAGATAGAAGAACTGGAGTTGGAGATTGGCAAAATAAAGAAGGAATCAAAAGAAGGAAAAAAAGAAAGTGAGTCGCATATCCAGAAATTCGGATTGATAAGATATAACCCCTTCAATGAGCTGGGCGGAGACCAGAGTTTTTCTTTGGCTCTTCTTGATAAAAACAACAATGGTGTTGTTTTAACTTCTATTTTTAGCCATGAAAAGGGTAGGGTTTTCGGGAAAATGATTATTAATGGAGAGTCTCAGCATCAGTTGAGTAAGGAAGAAGGGAAAGCAATAGAACAGGCTAAGAATAAATAATATGGCAGAAGAAGAGAAACAATTTAACGTGGTGACACGCCCACCAGTGGTAGTTGTTTTGGGGCATATTGACCACGGCAAAACATCTCTTTTAATGGCCATTAGAGATTTTAAGGTTTTAGAAAAAGAATCGGGCGGAATAACCCAACACGTCGGAGCTTATCAAATTGAACACAATGAAAAGAAAATAACCTTTATCGATACTCCTGGCCACGAATCTTTTTCGGCGATCAGGTCAAGGGGTTCAAAATTAGCGGACATAGCAGTTTTAGTTATTGATGCCGCTGAAGGTATAAAAAAGCAGACCAAGGAAGCCATAGTTCACATTAAGAGCGCAGGGTTATCGACAATCATTGCTTTGAACAAAATTGATAAGCCAGGAGCTAATCCGGAAATGGTTAAACAACAATTATCCAAAGAGGATATTTTAGTTGAGTCATTCGGGGGTAAGATTCCTTCGGTTGAATTATCAGCCAAGACCGGGCAAGGGATTACCGATTTGTTGGACATGATACAATTAGTGGCCGAAGTCGAGGATTTAAAGGCCGAGACAGGAGTTGCCGCTGAAGGAACAATCATTGAATCGTATCTTGATCCTCAAAGAGGCCCGACTTCAACTGTTTTGATTGAAAATGGAACTTTAAAATATGGAGATTTTGTCGGAACAGACTCTTCGGTCGGAAAAATTAAAAATTTGGGAGATTTTTTAGGAAAAGAAACGAAAGAAGCTAATCCGTCAGATCCGGCTATTATCGTCGGATTTGAAACAGTACCCGCTGTCGGAGAAAAATTCCATGTTTATGCTTCTTACGATGAAGCCAAAAATAATTTAAAAATTAGAGAATTGAAAACGGAAATCGTTGAAGTCGACCCGAGTAAAAAATGTTTGAATTTGATAATCAGGGCCGATGCTCAGGGTTCTCTTGAGGGAATAGGCGAAGTTCTCAAGACGTTGCCTCAAGAAAATATTTGTTTGAGAGTTATAAAGTCGGAAGTGGGGGATATAACAGAAGTTGACGTGAAAATGGCAAAGACCAGCCAAGCGGTTATCATTGCCTTTAGAGTAAAAAAAGATAAAGTTGCTGAGATTACAGCCGAAAATAATAAAGTCAAAGTCTACGATTTTACTATTATTTACGAATTGGCTCAGAAAATCAGAGAGCTTATGGAAAGAAAACTTATCAAAGCCAAAGAAAGAACTGATTTGGGAAAGATTGAAGTTTTAGCCATTTTCAGGACGGAAAAGAATAGGCAAATAGTTGGAGGCAATGTCATCGAAGGCGAGGTCCAAAAGGGAGCCTCTCTGGAGATATATAGAGAGGGAGAAAAGATAGGCCAAGGGAGGATAGTTGAATTGCAGTCGAATAAAAAGGATTTTGATGTGGTAAAGAAGGGGCGTGAATGCGGCATTCTATATCAAGGTAGCGAAAGGATAAAAGAAGGAGATGAACTTGTTGTATATAAAGAAGAATATATACAAGAAGAACTATGATATGTTTAGAATAGAAAAAGTTAATAAATTAATACAACAAGAACTCGGAGCGCTTATACTAAAGGAAATAGATATTTTCCCCGGAACACTTTTAACTATCACCAGGGTTGAATGTTCTAACAGCTTATTTCAATCAAAAATATATATATCGGTTATTCCTGAAGATAAGTTCGATGACGTTTTATCTCTTTTAAAAAGGCATATTTATGAATTACAACAAATGCTTAATAAAAAGATGAGGATGAGGCCGGTTCCGAGAATAGAGTTTTTAAAGGAAACTAAAACCAAAGAGGCGGGAAGGATAGATGAACTTTTGATGAAGATAAAGAAGCAGCATATTGAAAAAAGTGAATAAAATTGTTATTGTTTCTTTGTGATTAGGCGTGGTGGCCAAGCAGTAAGGCAAGAGTCTGCAAAACTCTCACACGCGGGTGCAATTCCCGC